>CAIYWO010000119.1 GCA_903929925.1 uncultured beta proteobacterium
CACTTCGTTCGCACCCACAAAACTTCTGGTGGCCATGCCAGCACGGCTTAGCGCTTTCTCTAACACCCAGCGAATGGCCTGGTCATCATCTACGATCCAGACAGGTTTCATAACGACTCCATAGGTAGCATCAGGCGAAACTCGGTGCGTCCGGGTTTCGAGTCAAATTCAATTACGCCACCGTGTTGCTGAACGAAGTCCTGCGCAAGGCTCAGGCCAAGGCCTGTGCCGCCGTCACGTCCGGTCACGAGTGGATGAAAAATCCTGTCTTGAATTGTCTCGGGCACACCCGGTCCGTTGTCTGTTACCGATACGACAACGGCCATGCGATGTTGTTTATGTCGCAATAAAACTTGACGCGCGACTCGCGTTTTAATAGTGATGTGTGGCGATGCGATGTGTGCAGAGCCCGTCAGGACCTGCGCAGCGTTTCGAACCACATTCAAAAGCGCTTGCATCAATCGCGCTGGGTCAGCACGAAACTCTGGCATCGAAGCATCGTAGTCACGTTGTAGCGCGACGTGTCGAAACTCGGCACGCACAAGCGCGCACACACGTTCGCAGACCTCGTGGATATTGACCGACTGCCACTGCACAGGCATACGCTGGGGTGCCGCTAAACGATCCACCAACGCTTGAAGACGATCGGCCTCTGAAATAATGACCTGTGTGTATTCCTGCAGTGCTGGATCAGGCAGTTCTGACTCGAGCAACTGTGCAGCCCCACGCAGACCACCAAGCGGATTCTTTACTTCATGGGCCAGATTGCGCAGCAGCTCGTGCTGAGTTTCGATTTCATCAACCAAGCGAATGCTGCGATCGACCAGCACACGCTGTTCGATATCTTTCACCTCGATAAGGGCTGCCCAGGGACGACCAGTTAACGCGATAGACGTAACGCCCACCTCAACCGAGTCTGTGCCACGCCGAGTCCGAGCAAATTGGCGACAATCATCGACATCACCCGCACAGGCTTGCCGGAAAGACTGCTCCAACGCACTGTCACGCTCAAACAAATGGGCGGCCGGCAACCCAATCAGGGTACGCCGGGACCGCCCAAACATCACTTCCGCCGCCGCATTAGCCTCTGCGACTTCGCCGTTCGGGTTCAATAACAGAACCGTCGTGGCGAGTAGATCAAAGGCTTCAACGGAGTTCATGGGTATCAGGCCGGGAGGCCCGACCCCAGATTTGTCGGCAGTTTAGAGGCTGTAGTAAAGGTCAAATTCAACAGGGTGCGTTGTCATACGAAGACGGTTGACTTCTTGCATCTTCAAATCAACGTACGCATCGAGCATCTCGTTAGTGAACACGCCACCACGGGTCAAGAACTCGCGGTCTTTGTTCAATTCCTCAAGCGCTTGCTCGAGCGAGCTGCACACTGTTGGGATCTTTGCATCCTCTTCAGGTGGCAAGTCGTACAAGTTCTTGTCTGCTGGATCGCCTGGGTGAATCTTATTCTGCACACCATCCAGACCTGCCATCATCAAGGCCGAGAAAGCCAAGTATGGGTTGGCCAGTGGATCTGGGAAGCGCGCTTCAATGCGGCGACCCTTGGGGTTTGCAACGTAAGGAATACGGATCGAAGCCGAACGGTTACGTGCCGAGTAAGCAAGTTTCACAGGGGCTTCGTAATGTGGCACCAGACGCTTGTACGAGTTCGTACCTGGGTTGGTGATCGCATTCAGTGCACGTGCGTGCTTGATCACACCGCCGATGTAGTACAGCGCAAACTCAGACAGACCGGCATAACCGTTGCCAGCGAACAAGTTCTGACCGTCTTTCCAGATCGACTGGTGCACGTGCATGCCCGAACCGTTGTCACCAACGATTGGCTTTGGCATGAAGGTTGCTGTCTTGCCGTAGGCATGTGCAACGTTGTGAATCGTGTACTTCATGATCTGGTTCCAGTCTGCACGTGTAACGAGTGTGCTGAACTTGGTGCCGATTTCGAGCTGACCAGCGCCAGCGACTTCGTGGTGGTGCACTTCGACAGGGATGCCGGCTTCTTCGAGCAACAAGCACATCTCTGAACGCATGTCTTGCATCGAGTCAACAGGAGGAACTGGGAAGTAGCCGCCTTTCACTTTAGGACGGTGAGCCAAGTTGCCACCTTCGAATTCCATGCCGGTTGACCATGAGCCCTCTTCGGACTTGATCTTGACGTGGCAGCCGGACATATCGTCGCCCCAGGTCACGCCGTCGAACACAAAAAACTCTGGTTCTGGGCCGAAATAAGCTGTGTCGCCCAGGCCGCTGGACTTCAGGTAGGCTTCAGCGCGTTTTGCCAATGAGCGTGGATCGCGCTCGTAGCCTTTCATGTCTGAGGGCTCAACCACGTCGCAAGTCAGGATCATGGTTGACTCTTCACGGAATGGATCCATGTGTGCAGTTGCTGGATCTGGAATCAACAGCATGTCTGAAGCTTCAATGCCTTTCCAACCAGCGATCGACGAACCGTCAAATGCGTGGCCGTCTTTGAATTTCTCTTCGCCCATTTGGCTGACAGGCACAGAGACGTGCTGCTCTTTGCCCATGGTGTCCGTAAAACGGAAGTCAACAAACTTGACTTCGTTTTCGGCAATCTTCTTCAGAACATCTTTAGAGGTGGTCATTATTGACTCCGGATATGAAATAGAAGGAATGACTGACTAATATTTTGGTTGGAACTAGCACGTAATTTTACCTTGAGAGACTCAAAGCAATTTCTGTGCCAACAGTAACGGGCTGAAATAGCCCTGTAGCGGGGCTTTTATTTGCACTAATTTAGTGCAAATGCGCACGAAATGGGATTTTTATGCACTTAATTAGTGCTATGACAGGAAAACGCCCTGCAACTCATTCAGAAATCGCCAGCCAATTGGAGTGGCCTGATAACGAATTGACGAGTCGATTAAAAGCCCCTTCTGTGTGGCTTGTGTAAGCATACCCGCAAACCCAGCTGGCGCCTTACCGCAGCGCTCTGGATACAAGGAGGCCGGCACGCCCTCACGCAACCGCAAGGCATTGAGCATGAACTCGAACGGCAGCTCGCTGGGGTCTAGGGTGCGTGATTCAGCGATATGAGAGCCATCTCTTTGCAAAGCTGTCTGCATCCACATGTCCGGACTGCGCGTCCTCGCTTCCCGCAGTATTTTGTCGGGAAACGACAGCTTGCCATGGGCGCCAGGGCCTAAGCCCAAATAATCCCCAAATTGCCAGTAGTTCAGGTTGTGTCTTGCCCGCGCACCTGCTTTAGCGAACGCCGAGACCTCATAGCGTTCAAGGCCGGACGCGCCACATAAGCGTTCAATGGCGTCCTCCATCTCGACGGCAAGGTCGTCCTCGGGCAACGCTGGCGGAAACTTCGCAAAGACCGTATTTGGCTCGATACTGAGCTGATACATCGACAAATGTTCAGTACCGAACGACAACGCTTCTCGCGCGTCTTGGATGGCCTCTTCTAAGGTCTGCTGGGGCAAGGCAAACATCAAATCCAAATTGACCCGCGCGACAGCACGTTGCGCCATCTCTATCGCCGCACGCGCTTGATCTGCATCATGGACTCGACCTAGCGCCATAAGTTGTCTGCTATCGAAGGACTGAATACCTAGCGAGATTCTGTTGACGCCGCTGCGGGCATATTCAAGTAGTCTATTCGCCTCGGCTGTACCTGGATTCGCCTCAATGGTGATTTCAGCATCTGGCCAAAGATTTAAATGCGTGCGCAGCATGGACAGCAAGCGATCCATCGCATGCTCGCTCAACAAGCTAGGTGTGCCACCGCCAATAAAGACGGTATGCACCTGACGGCCCCACACGCTTGGAAGCGCTTGCTCTAGGTCGGCCTGTAAGGCATCCAGATACTGATCTTCGGGCAGAACACTGGGTGCTTGATGCGAATTGAAATCGCAGTACGGGCACTTACGCACACACCAAGGTACGTGGATATAAACCGACAGGGGCGGCAAGGTGGTTAGCAGCGGCCCAGTCCCGGCAAGACCCGCGGTGCTCGCTACAAGTTTGCTCGTGGCTTGCTCAGCAACTATCGGGATGATGCGTGCCATTAAGCAAGCATCCCAGCTTGTCTGAGCTGCGCGACTAGTTCACGCATGGCCATGCCGCGATGACTGATGGCATTTTTTTTCTGGGGCGCGAGCTCGGCTACGCAACAGCCCTCTTCTTTTAAAAAGAAATAGGGATCGTAGCCAAAACCATTGTCGCCGCGGGCCTGATCCACGATTTCTCCATGCCAGTTAGCCTGCGCAATGACAGGCTGTGGGTCATCAGGGCGCGTGACAAGCACCAATACTGCCACGTACCAGGCGCGTCGATCGGTCACGCCGCGCAAGACTGTCAATAGCTTTTCGTTGTTCGCTGCGTCCGACCGTGGTCCATCAAGCACTTGCGCAAAGCGCGCGGAATGCACGCCAGGTTCCCCGTCTAACGCATGCACGCACAGACCAGAGTCGTCTGCTAACGCAGGTAAGCCCGACAAAGCGCTTGCGTGCCTGGCCTTAGCGAGAGCGTTCTCAACGAACGTTGCGTGCGGCTCAGGCGCGTCGGGAATATTCAAACTCTTTTGCGAAATGAGCTTGACACCCAGTGGCGCAAAAAGTGCCTCGAACTCTTTGATTTTTCCGGCATTGCCTGAGGCCAACACAAGAGAGCTCAGCATCATTCTCTCTCCTGTAAGTCTGCGGGGGGCACGTCTTCGATCAGCATATTGACTAGCTCACGTGCAAAGCCTGGCAATTGTTCGAGCTTGCGCACACAGATCTGCAATTTGCGATCGGCCCAGTCATCGGACAAGCGGACAATCTTTATCTTCAGGCGCTGCGCATAACGTCTCGCCACTAACTCTGGGACCACACCGATACCCACGCCGGCCTCAATCATCCGGCACACAGCCTCAAAGCTGCCGACCTCCACCCTGAAACGAAACGGATGTCCAAGCTTATCGGCCGCCTGAATCAAAAACGCGTGAATGGCACTCCACTCAGACAAACCGACGTATTCATAGCGCATCGTTTCAGCGAAGGCGACCTCCGTACGGTCACCGAAGGCATGGTCTTGCGATGTCACAAGGACGAGTCGATCCTTGCGATAAGGCAAGTACTCGAGTTCCGACGATTCTGGGCGACCTGCCACGATCCCAATGTCGGCCGAGCCTTCCGACACCGCTTTAATGACGAGATAACTCAGGCGTTCACGTAGCTCAACGGTCACATCTGGGTGAGACGCCAGATACCGGCTCAAGACTGCGGGCATGAATTCCGTCATCGCGGTCGTGTTCGCCAGTACCCTCACCTGGCCTTTTATGCCACGCGCATATTCGTGAATATCGCCGCGCAAGTGGTCAATTTGACGTAAAACCAGTCGGGCATGACGCAAAAACGCCTCCCCGGACGGAGTGAGTGTGACACCCTGACTATTTCGGTTAAATAGCCTAGTCCCAAAGTGGTCTTCGAGGTTTTTGACCCGATTGCTGGCGGCCGGAAGCGACAAATGCGACTTTTCCGCGCCGCGGGTCAGACTGCTCGCGTCCCCAATGTTGACGATAAGCTGCAAATCCGTCAGATCGAAGTGGTTTGCCATGGAATAGGTAGTCGCTTAAGCATTCAAAAAGCCCGGGTTAACCAAACATCAATAGTCAGGCGGTCCGCGCTCGGGCACAGTAACGTTTTCGCCATACACGCCATCATAAGACAATCATGCAAACTACTCATTCAGACCAGTATCAGGACATTCGTGACGCCATCCGGGATCTCTGCAAACAATTCCCCGACGAGTACTTTCGAAAAGTGGACGAGGCACGAGGCTATCCCGAGGAATTCGTCAACGCGCTGACCCAAGCTGGCTGGATGGCTGCCCTGATCCCTCAGGAGTACGGTGGTTCGGGCCTTGGGCTGACCGAAGCCTCTGTCATTATGGAAGAGATTAACCGCTCAGGCGGTAATTCAGGTGCCTGCCACGGTCAGCTCTACAACATGGGCACGCTACTGCGCCATGGCTCGACTGAACAAAAAAATCTGTATCTGCCCAAAATTGCGGCGGGTGAGCTGCGTCTGCAGTCAATGGGTGTAACGGAGCCCACCACCGGCACCGACACCACCAAGATCAAGACAACGGCCGTTAAGAAGGGAGACCGTTACGTCATTAATGGACAAAAAGTTTGGATCTCGCGTATCCAACACTCCGATCTCATGATCTTGTTGGCACGCACAACACCTCTTGACCAAGTCACAAAGAAATCCGAAGGGATGTCGATATTTATCGTCGATCTCCATCAGGCAATCGGCAACGGTTTAACTGTGCGCCCCATTTTGAACATGGTGAACCACGAAACGAACGAGCTGTTTTTCGAGAACCTTGAAATCCCAGCCGAAAACCTCATCGGTGAAGAAGGCAAAGGCTTTAAGTACATTCTCGACGGCTTGAACGCCGAGCGCGCCTTGATTGCAGCTGAGTGTATTGGTGATGGTTACTGGTTCATCGACCGTGTATCCAAGTACGTGAAGGATCGTATCGTCTTTGGTCGTCCGATCGGACAAAACCAAGGCGTTCAGTTCCCGATCGCACGGGCTTTTGTCAACGTCGAGGCTGCCAGCCTGATGCGTTACGAAGCCTGCCGCCTCTTTGATGCGAAACAAGCTTGCGGCACACAAGCGAACATGGCGAAATTGCTCGCGGCAGACGCGTCCTGGGAAGCGGCAAATGCATGCTTGCAATTCCATGGAGGCTTTGGCTTCGCCTGCGAATACGACGTAGAGCGCAAGTTCCGCGAAACGCGTTTATATCAAGTCGCGCCAATATCAACCAACCTGATCTTGTCGTACGTGGCTGAACACGTACTTGGTCTACCACGTTCGTTCTAAAGGATAAAACATGACTGCCGTTCGCTCCCCTGCCCCCGCTGCTGTCTTGCATCCAAGCGCTGCACTCGCGAAGTTTGCCTCTGAACTGCAATACTCCGACATTCCTGAATCAGTACGCATGCGTTGCGAAGATTTATTTCTGGACACGATGGCATCAATTTTGGCAGGGTCGTCTGCGCGTGCAGTCAAGGCGATGGCAAAGTACACAGCGCTAATGGGCCCTTCCGACGGTAAGTCTGAAGATTTCGTCAACCGTAGAATGACGAATCCATTTTTTGCTGCGATGGTCAATGCCGCTGCTGCGCACGTAGTCGAGCAAGACGACGTGCATAACGGTTCGGTATTCCATCCAGCCGCTGTCGTATTCCCACCAGCACTGGCCGTGGCACAAGCGATCGGCGCTTCGGGTGAAGAGTTCATTACGGCATCGGTCGTAGGCTACGAAGTTGGCATCCGCGTGGGCGAATTCCTCGGCCGATCGCATTACAAGATTTTTCATACAACGGGTACCGCTGGTACGGTTGCGGCGGCTGTCACTGTCGGACGCCTGCTCAAGCTCAACCCAGAACAAATGCTCAACGCAATCGGCTCAGCCGGCACACAGGCGTCCGGTTTGTGGGAATTTTTGCGTGACGCAGCCGACTCCAAACAGTTGCATACAGCGCACGCAGCTTCCACGGGTCTAAGCTCAGCCTATCTTGCCAAAGAAGGGTTTACGGGCGCACGTCGTATTCTTGAAGGTGTACAAGGCATGGCCGCTGGGATGTCAACGGATGCCGACCCAGCCAAACTGACAGACCGTCTGGGAGTGCGCTGGGCCTTACCCGAGACATCATTCAAATACCATGCGTCGTGCCGCCACACGCATCCGGCAGCCGATGCATTGCAACACGCCATGAAGACCCATGGGTTAAAGGCTGATGACATCACACGCGTGGTGACACATGTGCACCAAGGGGCAATTGACGTGCTGGGGCCGGTTGTCGACCCACAGACCGTCCATCAATCAAAGTTTTCTATGGGCACCGTCCTAGCTCTGATCGCAATACGAAACTCGGCTGACCTGGCAGGCTTTGATAAAGCACTCAAAGATGGTCAAGTTGCAGCCTTCCGCGACAAGGTCACAATGGAACTCGACGAAGAGGTCGACACAGCGTACCCGCAGCGCTGGATCGGTAAGGTCACCGTCACCACCAAGGACGGACGTAGTCTCGCAGGCCGCGTCGACGAGCCGAAAGGTGACCCGGGCAACACGTTGTCGCGTCCGGAGATCGAAGACAAAGCCTTGCGTCTTGGAACGTATGAAGGCAACGCCACAGAAGCGCAGGTCAAGAAGCTGATCCAAACGGTTTGGGCTATTAGCAAGCAGCCTACGCTGGGTCGTGTATTGTCCGATTGATACTGACCAAGACGAATAACTGGAGACAACAAGCATGCG
>CAIYWO010000120.1 GCA_903929925.1 uncultured beta proteobacterium
ATAACACCTGAAAAGTAAGCTAGCAAGCAAAAGGGGCGCCCTGCGCCCCTTTTGCGGCAAACCGCTATTCTAGCCCTTCTTGGCCTATTTAGCAGTGCTAACAGCGACCCAACGGGTTTGATCGCCGCTACGAACCATCAGACCAACCGGGCGGGAAGCGTCCAAGCCATCGATCACTTTGGCGAACTGGTCGGGGCTCGTGATGTCCGAGTCGTTGGCAGCCAAAATAATGTCGCCCTCGACAATCCCAGCCGTAGAGGCCGGCGCCCCAACGGTGGTCACTTGCACGCCGCCCTTAATACGCAGTTTTTTCTGCACATCGGCCGCCACAGGCACAACAGTCATGCCCAAGACCACTTTCTGGGTTTCAACCGCTTTGGGCGCTGCTGGCGCTTCGGCAGTCTTTTCAGCCTTGATCTCGGCCACACTGACTTTCAGGTTGACCAACTTGCCCTTGCGCCATACTTCCAGAGGCGCCGAAGTGCCAGGCTTGGTGCTACCTACTAAACGTGGCAAATCTGACCAACGGGTGATGGGCTTACCGTCAAATTTCAAGATCACATCGCCAGGCTGCACACCCGCTTTATCGGCAGGCGCATCAGGCTCCACACCGCTCACCAAAGCACCCTCTGCTTTAGGCAAACCGATTGCTTGTGCAACCTCTTTACTGACTTCGCCAATCTGCACACCGATACGACCGCGCGTCACCTTGCCGCTGGCACGCAGTTGATCAGCGACACGCATTGCTTCATCGATCGGAATCGCCAGAGAGATTCCCATGAAGCCACCACTACGCGAAATAATTTGCGCATTGATGCCAACAACCTCACCCTCTAAATTCAGCAATGGCCCACCTGAATTACCTGGGTTGACCGCAACGTCGGTTTGAATAAAGGGAAGATAGTCGCCTGTCTCACGGCCCAAGGCACTAATGATTCCGGAAGTCACGGTGGACTCCAAACCAAACGGTGAACCAATTGCCATCACCCACTGCCCTTTCTTCAAGCTCTTGGTGTTACCGATCGGCAACGACACCATGCCTTTAGCCTCAATTTTGAGTAAGGCAACATCCGTGCGTTGATCGCTACCAATTACTTTTGCTTTGAACTCGCGCCCATCAGTCAGCGTGACGAAAATATCTGTCGCATCAGCAACCACGTGGTGATTGGTCAGCAAATAGCCATCTGCCGAGATGAAGAAGCCCGAACCCACACCGCGCGGCACGCTGCGCTCTTCGGGCTCAGCACGACGTCCACGTGGGCCTTGCTGAGGAGGCTTCGCGCCACCAGGTGGCTGAAAGTCTGGTCCAAAGAAGTGGCGAAACAGTTCATAAGGATCCTGTCCTTGCCCACCGCCTTGGCGCGCACCAGATACTTTTGCAGTCGTGCGGATGTTAACCACCGCAGCTTCGGATTTTTCAACAATTGTTGTGAAATCAGGTAACGAGGATGTGCGTGCCTGCACGGGCATTTGAACGCCTGCACCGAATGCAACAACGACAGCAAGCATGAACGTTAAAGCGACTTGGCGCATACGTCCAGCTGACTGATATAGGGAAGAAGGATACTGAGTTTTCATAATGTATGAACTCCGCATAAAACGTTTATGTTGTAAGCGCCTAACGAGGGCTCGCAACCGATATGTACTGAATGGACTGCGCCAATTGTTCAAGGGTAGAGGCCGGCACTTCACCCAGAACAGTTAACCAGTAATTTGCAATGCGTACCCCATAGATATTGACCGAACCGCTCTGTGCAGCACCCTGTGGTACATACTCAGACCGCTCAGATAAATAAGGTTCAATAAAAATTGAAATAGTTGCGAGTCCATCAGATAAAACAAGTTGATGCACTCGCTTGCGATCGGCAAATTCACGTGTCACTTCTGAGGTAGAGACATATCCTGG
>CAIYWO010000121.1 GCA_903929925.1 uncultured beta proteobacterium
ACACCCGAACAACGCGCAGCGCTTGTCAAAGCGTTTCGAGGCACGCTTGCGCGCACCTATAGCGGCGCGTTTACGCGGGTCGATGCAGGGACCACAATGAAAGCGCTGCCGTTTCGCGGCGACGCCGCAGCCGCTGATGTGGTTGTGAAATCACAGGTGACGCAAAGTAGCAACACCCAGCCAATCGCCCTGGACTACCGACTCGAAAAAACAGCTGCCGGCTGGAAGATTTACGATCTAAACGTTGAAAACATCTGGCTGATCGAAAACTATCGCAATCAATTCACACAAGAAATCAGCAAGAGTGGGATCGATGGTCTGATCGCAGCACTCAACAAACGGGCTCAATAACATTTATGCACGCTGTTTCTCTCGAACATATTTCTAAAACCTATGCACCGCGTGCGAATGGGTGGCGTGGTTTGTTTATGCCTCCCTCAGGCCCCGGTTTTCAGGCGCTTACCGATGTGTCGTTCACAGTTGATCACGGGGAATTTTTTGCCTTGCTCGGCCCGAACGGCGCGGGCAAAACCACACTGATTTCGGTATTGGCCGGGTTGAGTCGTCCCACAACGGGTCGCGCAAGCATCTGCGGTCATGATGTTGTCACCGATTATCAGGCGGCTCGCCGCTCGCTCGGCGTTGTTCCCCAAGAGCTTGTCTACGATCCGTTTTTTACCGTACGCGAAACGCTACGTATTCAATCTGGGTATTTTGGTTTTCGTCGCAATGATGACTGGATCGATGAAATCCTCGCCAATCTAGGTCTGACCGACAAGGCCGATGAGAATATGCGCGCACTGTCTGGTGGCATGAAACGCCGCGTACTGGTCGCGCAAGCCTTGGTGCATCGCCCGCCCGTCATTATCTTGGATGAGCCAACCGCGGGCGTTGATGTTGATTTGCGTCGAAGCTTGTGGGAATTCATTTCCAGGCTCAATCGGGCTGGCCACACCATTTTATTGACCACGCATTACCTTGAAGAAGCCCAGTCACTCTGTAGCCGCATCGCAATGCTCAAGCGCGGCAAGCTGGTTGCACTGGACACAACCAAAGCGCTGCTCGCGCGCACGGGCGGAACCCTCGAAGAAGCGTTCGTGCAGATTATGAATACCGACGAACAAGCCACTGCGCAGGTGCAAGCATGAGCGGCCCCATCCTCTCGGTACGCGCTGGAGCGGGTTCTGGATTTCCGACACTGCTGAGCAAGGAATTGCTTCGCTTTTGGAAAGTCGGCTTTCAAACAATCGCGGCGCCTGTGATTACTGCTTTGCTATACCTGGTGATCTTTGCTCAGGTCCTGCAGGACCGCGTACAGGTCTACGGCAGTGTCCCTTACACCGCTTTTCTCATTCCCGGTCTCATGATGATGAGCATGCTGCAAAATGCCTTTGCAAATCCCTCATCGTCACTCATTCAAAGTCGCGTAACTGGCAACCTCGTTTTTGTATTGCTGCCTCCCATTACGCATCGCGAGTTTTTCAGCGCCTACATGCTGGCTGGCATCGTGAGGGGCGTCGCTGTGGGGGCTTGTGTCTGGCTTGTGTCGCTTTACTTTGCGCCACTCTCGGTCAAGCATCCTATCTGGATGATTGTCTTCGCGGTTCTTTCCTGCGGCATCATGTCGATTCTCGGGCTTATTGCAGGACTCACCTCTGAAAAGTTTGATCAACTCGCAGCCTTTCAAAACTTTTTAATCATGCCTGCTACATTTCTATCTGGGGTTTTTTATTCGATCCATTCGTTGCCTGTTTTTTGGCAGCATGTATCGCATTGGAACCCCCTGTTCTACACCATTGACGGCTTTCGTTACGGCTTTTTCGGCGTCGCAGACGTGTCTCCCTGGCATAGTCTGGCGGTTGTGGCGGGCGTATTCGCCGCGCTCACGTTTTTTGCCTTAAGACTGCTTGGCAATGGCTACAAACTAAGAACTTAAAAGGACCTTGACCATTATGTTGCCTACCCCAGAAAACATTCGCACCTACATTGCCGCAGGCCTGGACTGCGCGCATATTGAAGTGACGGGTGACGGATCCCATTTCGAGGCGGTCATCGTCAGCTCTGCGTTTGCAGGTAAGCGGCCGATTGCACGGCACCAGCTCGTCTATGCCGCCCTGGGCGATCGCATGAAACAAGAAATCCACGCACTGTCCATGCGGACGTTGACTCCCGAAGAGTTCAACGGAAGTCGCTAATGGATAAGTTGCGCATTACGGGTGGCAATCAACTGAGAGGCGAGATCAGTGTCTCAGGAGCAAAAAATGCAGCACTACCCATTTTGTGTGCGGGTTTGCTCACGGCTGACACGATCACTCTGACCAACGTTCCCCGCCTCAATGACATCTCGACAACACTCAAGCTGTTGGGTCAGATGGGCGTGCGCTGCGAGCGGGATGCGGGCAACACGGTCAGCATTACTGCTGACCAGCTCTCGGCACTTGAAGCGCCGTACGAGTTGGTCAAGACAATGCGCGCCTCGATTCTGGTGCTTGGCCCCTTGGTTGCTCGGTTTGGCGAAGCGCGCGTGAGCCTGCCTGGTGGTTGCGCAATCGGGCAGCGCCCGGTTGATCAGCACATACGCGGCTTAGCCGCGCTCGGGGCGGACATCCGCATCGAACATGGTTTTGTCATTGCAAAAGCCAAACGCTTGAAAGGCGCCGTGATTCGCACCGACATGGTGACCGTAACGGGAACCGAGAACCTGATGATGGCTGCTGTGCTTGCCGAGGGACAAACCGTTCTTGAGAACGCTGCACGCGAGCCCGAAGTTGTCGACCTGGCAGAGCTGCTGATCAAAATGGGTGCCCGCATCAAGGGCCACGGCACCGACCGCATCGTCATAGACGGAGTCGCGTCTCTGCACGGGGCGACCCATAACGTCATCGCAGACCGCATTGAGGCCGGCAGTTTTCTATGCGCGGTGGGTGCCGTCGGTGGTGACATCACGCTACGCCATGCTGCCCCCCAGACAATGGGCGCGACGCTTGCCAAACTCACCGAAGCGGGCCTGAGCATCACCTGCGGCGACGATTGGATCCAAGCCTCCATGCATAAGCGCCCACGCGCGGTCGACTTTCGCACACACGAGTATCCCGGCTTTGCCACAGACATGCAGGCTCAGCTGATGGCCCTCAACACAATTGCCGAGGGAACCTCGGTGATCGTCGAGACGATTTTTGAAAATCGCTACATGCACGTTCAGGAGCTCTTGCGCCTAGGCGCCAACATCGATATCGACGGTCATACGGCTGTGGTGCGCGGTGTAGAAAAGCTCTCTGGTGCGACCGTCATGGCGACGGACTTGCGCGCTTCTGCCAGTCTGGTGATCGCAGGACTCGCGGCAGAGGGTGAAACGCTCGTTGAGCGAATCTACCACTTAGACCGTGGGTATGAGCGTATGGAGCACAAACTTAGGGCCTTAGGCGCTAACATCGAAAGAATTACAAGTTGAAGGAAATCCCATGAGCTCGCAAGCGCTCGCTCGGCCACTGACAATGGCGCTCTCCAAAGGGCGCATTTTTGAAGAAACCCTGCCTCTTCTCGAGGCGGCGGGCATTCGCGTCAGCGAAAATCCCGAGCAATCCCGCAAACTCATCATTGCAACAAGCGATCCTAATCTGCGCTTGATTATCGTGCGTGCCTCGGATGTCCCCACCTACGTTGAGTATGGTGCGGCAGACCTAGGGATCGCCGGCAAAGACGTGTTGATTGAACATGCCGCACAGCACCCAGGGGGTCTGTACCAACCGATTGATCTGAACATCGCCAAGTGCAGATTGGCTGTGGCCGTGCGCAAAGGCTTTGATTACAGCGCAGCCGTGCACCAAGGGGCGCGGCTGCGCGTCGCCACAAAGTACACGCAGGCGGCGCGCGAGCACTTCGCCGCCAAGGGCGTCTACGTCGACCTCATTAAACTCTATGGCTCGATGGAGCTAGCGCCCCTTGTTGGCTTGGCCGATGCAATTGTCGATCTCGTCTCAACCGGCAACACCCTCAAGGCCAATGATCTGGTTGCGGTTGAGGACATCATGCCAATTTCATCAAGGCTCGTTGTTAACCGCGCCGCGCTCAAGACCCGCCACGCGCAGTTGCAACCCCTCCTTGATGCCTTCGAACGTGCGAGCCGTAAGTAATCATGTCGACCATCACTAGGCTGCGCTCCAGCGCACCGGATTTCGAGCCCACCCTCAAAAAGCTGCTCGCGTTTGATGCAGAGCAGGACGATGCAATCGAAGCTGCGACCGCTCGCATTTTGCAGCGCGTACGTCACGAAGGGGACGCGGCGCTGCTCGAACTGACCAATCAATTTGATCAGGTCAATGCACCGAACATCGCAGCACTTGAGATCCCCACCGAGCAGTGGAAGCAAGCGCTCACTGCGCTTCCTGCCCCACAAAGACAGGCACTCGAGATCGCGGCGGAGCGTGTGCGCGCCTATCACCAGCATCAACGTCAAGAAAGTTGGTCTTACGTCGAACAGGACGGGACGCGACTTGGACAACAAATTACGCCCCTAGACCGAGTCGGTCTGTATGTGCCAGGCGGCAAAGCTGCCTATCCCTCCTCGGTGCTCATGAATGCGATTCCGGCCAAAGTGGCAGGTGTCGCCGAAGTCATCATGGTCACGCCCACACCCCATGGCCAGCGTAACGCCATGGTGTTAGCGGCGGCCGCTATTGCCGGCGTTGATCGTTGTTTTGCGATCGGCGGCGCCCAAGCGGTTGGCGCACTCGCCTACGGCACTGAAACCGTCCCTGCAGTCGACAAAATCGTTGGGCCGGGAAATGCCTACGTTGCCGCGGCTAAGCGACGTGTGTTCGGCACGGTTGGCATCGACATGATCGCCGGCCCGAGTGAAATTCTGATTATTTGTGACGGCAAAACGCCTGCGGACTGGATCGCAATGGATCTGTTTTCACAGGCAGAACACGACGAACTGGCTCAGGCAATCTTGCTCTGTCCAGATGCGGCGTACCTTGATGCAGTCGAGGCATCGATCTCGCGCCTGTTGCCAACCATGCCCCGGGCCGACATCATCCGTACGAGCCTGCGTGATCGTGGTGCATTGATTCATGTGCGCGACCTGGCCGAAGCTTGCGAGATTAGCAACCGTATCGCACCCGAACACCTAGAGGTCTCAACCGAGCATCCAGAGGAGTGGCTGCCAAGTTTGCGCCATGCTGGAGCCATTTTTATGGGATCGCATAGTTCAGAAGCCCTCGGCGACTACTGCGCGGGCCCGAATCATGTCTTGCCTACTTCACGTACCGCGCGATTCTCATCTCCTTTAGGGGTCTACGACTTCCAAAAGCGCTCGAGCTTGATCCATGTGTCAGCCGCCGGGGCGCAAACGTTGGGCAAAATTGCCAACGAACTCGCGCTCGGAGAGGGCCTGTCTGCGCACGCAGCCAGCGCAAGTTTCCGCCTCACCGGCAAGTAAACGGCTTAGATCAGTCATAAACGGTCCAGACCGCCATACAATATCTAGTCCGACGACACGAGTACAAGACATGCGTACTGCAGAAATCACCCGCAACACCAACGAGACGCGTATTCGCGTAGCGATCAACCTAGATGGCACCGGCCGCCAAAAGCTAAATACCGGCGTGCCTTTCCTAGATCACATGCTTGACCAGATCGCACGCCACGGCTTGATCGATCTGGACGTCCACGCAGAGGGTGACCTGCACATTGACGCGCACCACACGGTTGAAGACGTTGGGATTACGCTTGGGCAAGCAATCGCCAAGGCTGTGGGCGACAAAGCTGGTATCCGTCGTTACGGTCACGCTTATGTGCCACTCGACGAGGCGCTGTCGCGGGTGGTTGTCGACTTTTCCGGTCGTCCCGGTTTGCAGTTTCATGTTCCGTTCACCCGCGCACGTGTCGGTGACTTCGACGTGGATCTGACCATCGAATTCTTTCAGGGGCTCGTCAATCACGCTCTGTTAACGATGCATATCGATAACCTGCGCGGAGTCAACGCACACCACCAGTGCGAAACGATTTTCAAAGCGACTGGGCGTGCGCTACGTATGGCGCTCGAGCTTGACCCGCGCATTGCTGGCGTGGTGCCCTCGACCAAAGGCGTTCTGTAGCGTATGACTTCCATTGCCATCGTCGACTACGGCATGGGCAACTACCACTCCGTCGAACGGGCGTTGCGCCACGCAGCACCCGAGGCTGACATTCGGCTGTGCAAGCACGCTCAAGATATTGATGCAGCAGATCGGGTCGTGTTTCCCGGACAAGGCGCTATGGCGGACTGCATGCGTACCTTAGACGAAGCTGGTTTGCGCGATGCGGTTGTTCGCGCTGCACACAACAAGCCTTTGCTGGGCGTTTGTGTGGGCGAACAAATGCTCTTTGAGCGCAGCGACGAAGGCAACACAATGAGCCTGGGAATCTTCAAAGGCGAGGTCAAGCGCTTCAAGGGGCCACTCTTTGCAGAGCAGCTCGGCGAGCAAACAGACCGCGCCAACCGACTAAAAGTGCCGCATATGGGCTGGAACCCTGTCCATCAGAAGCGCCCCCATGCGCTCTGGGCTGGCATTCCAGACGCAACCCCGTTTTATTTTGTACACAGTTACTATGCCGTGCCAAGCGACTCTGCGTTGACAGTTGGCGAGAGTCAGTACGGTGTGCTGTTTACCTGCGCCGTTGCACACGAAAATATCTTTGCCGTACAGTTTCACCCTGAAAAAAGTGCTGATTCCGGTTTGCGTCTCTACCGTAATTTTGTAGACTGGAATCCTTAACCCAACGTTCACTCAATGACATGCTGCTGATCCCTGCAATTGACCTGAAAGACGGTCGCTGTGTAAGACTCCGCCAAGGCGACATGGAGGATGCGACCGTATTCTCTGAAGATCCCGCCGCAATGGCAACACACTGGTACGACCTGGGCGCCCGTCGCCTGCACCTCGTGGATCTTAACGGTGCCGTTGCTGGCAAGCCAAAGAATGAGGCCGTGATCAAGGCGATCGTGAATTCTGTTGGCTCCGAAATGCCCGTGCAAATCGGTGGAGGCATCCGCGACCTTGATACGATTGAACGCTATCTTGATTTCGGTATCTCCTATGTCATTATCGGCACCGCCGCCGTCAAGAACCCTGGGTTCCTGCATGACGCATGCGGCGCCTTCCCCGGAAGCATCATCGTTGGACTTGACGCAAAAGACGGCAAAGTTGCAACCGATGGCTGGAGCAAGCTGACCAAACATGACGTCACGGATTTAGCTAAAAAATTCGAAGACTATGGCTGCGAAGCAATTATCTACACCGACATCGGTCGAGATGGCATGCTGAGCGGTGTCAATATCGAAGCAACGGTTCGCCTGGCTCAACACGTTCGTATTCCGGTAATTGCTTCGGGCGGTGTCACGGACTTGCGTGATATCGAAGCGCTTTGCGCTGTCGAAGAAGAAGGGATCGAAGGCGCAATTCTTGGCCGTAGCATCTACGAAGGTACGTTGGACTTCGAGGCTGCACAACAACGCGCCGACGAACTTTCACCATGACCATTGCAACGGCGCCGAGCGCGGTCAGCGGACTGACTCGTCGCATTATTCCTTGCTTGGACGTGACAGCAGGTCGTGTGGTGAAGGGCGTCAACTTTGTTCAACTCGTTGATGCCGGCGATCCAGTCGAGATCGCGCGACGCTACAACGAGCAAGGCGCGGATGAACTCACGTTTTTAGACATCACAGCAACGAGTGACGGCCGCGATTTAATTTTGCCCATCATTGAACAAGTCGCGTCCCAAGTGTTCATCCCCCTCACGGTTGGGGGTGGCGTGCGACAAGTCAGCGATGTGCAGCGCTTGCTCAATGCAGGCGCAGATAAGATTTCAATGAATAGCGCCGCAGTGGCCAACCCTGACCTCGTGCGTGCAGCCTCGGATTATCACGGCTCGCAATGTATCGTTGTTGCAATCGACGCGCGACGCGTAAAAGACGCAGCCACACCAACCTGGGAAGTTTTCACCCACGGGGGCCGCAAGGGAACGGGCATTAACGCGGTCGCGTGGGCCCGCAAAATGGCAGAGTATGGCGCAGGTGAAATCTTGCTCACCAGCATGGACCGCGACGGCACGAAATCTGGTTTTGACCTAGAACTCACTCGCCAAGTATCTGATGCAGTGGCTGTCCCCGTGATTGCTTCCGGTGGTGTCGGCACCTTGCAACACCTTGCCGATGGGGTCACACTCGGCGGCGCAAGCGCAGTATTGGCCGCCAGCATTTTTCACTATGGTGAATTCACCGTACGCGAGGCAAAAGATTTCATGGCCTCTCGCGGGATCCCTGTCAGGCGAATTTGATATGTCCATGTCCACAAACGACTCCGCTCTGCCCGTATGGCTGGCCGATGTGCACTTTGATGCACAAGGCTTAGTGCCGGCCATCGCGCAGGACGCTGTGACTGGACAGATCTTGATGGTCGCGTGGATGAACGCCGAGTCGCTTGCTGAAACTGCGCAAACAGGCCGTGCCGTGTTTTGGTCGCGTTCACGCAGCCGACTTTGGCGCAAAGGCGAAGAGTCCGGCCACGTCCAACGCGTGCTAGAACTGCGACTAGACTGTGATGCAGATGTCATTCTGCTAAAAGTTGAACAACTCGGAGGCATTGCCTGCCACACGGGTCGTGCAAGCTGTTTTTATCAACGGCTCGATTCGCAAACCGATGCGTCAGGCGCTAACATCCTCAAATGGGTTACCGTTGATCCGGTACTCAAAGACCCTGAGCTTATTTACAAATGACGACCGACACTCCAGAAGCAGTCCTTAAACGACTCGCCGATCTGCTTGAAACCCGACTGCCGAGTCGTGGTGGCGATCCCTCGACGTCCTACGTCGCCAAGCTTTTTTCAAAAGGGCCCGAAGCGGCACTCAAGAAGATAGGTGAAGAAGCAACCGAGCTCGTGATGGCGGCAAAGGATAAGCAAGGGGACCGGATCGTGGCGGAAATGGCCGATTTATGGTTTCATTGCCTGGTTGTACTGACAGAAAACGGCCTGCGGCCTGAGCTTGTCACAGCTGAGCTCGCTCGCCGCGAAGGACTGTCAGGGCTCGCCGAAAAAGCGAGTCGGGCGGAAAAATAGCCCCAAAAAGCGGGGCTTGTCATCAAAACTTTGGGCAAGACAACGTATCATGAACGGACAGTGCATTTTTTGTAAGATCGTAGAGGGCAGCATCCCGGCAAAAATTGTTTACCAGGATGAGGATTGTGTGGTTTTTCATGACATCAACCCAGCTGCACCTGTACATTTGCTAATGGTTCCACGTAAGCATGTCGTATCGATGCAGGATATTCTGCCCGAAGATGTGTCATGGTTAGGTAGAATGTTATCTAAGGTTCCCCGAATCGCCATCGAAAATGGCTGCAATCCGGGGCCGGCGGGAGGATTTCGTCTAACGACGAACGCTGGCATTGAGGGCGGACAAGAAGTTCCTCACCTTCATTTTCATATTTTAGGTGGCAGCCGACCCTGGAAGGGTCAGAAAGCTACAACAGTCTAATTCGGAGATTCATCATGGGTAGTTTTAGTATTTGGCACTGGTTAATCGTTCTCGTGATCGTTGCGCTTATTTTCGGCACAAAGAAGATTCGCAACATTGGCGCTGATCTTGGTGGGGCGGTGAAAGGCTTCAAAGAAGGAATGAAAGATCCGAACGCCAAGGAAGCCGACGCAGCTGCACCCGCTGAAGCAGCACCTGCGCAACGTGTTGCCTCGAACGAAACCGTCGATGTGCAGGCCAAAGAAAAATCCAGCACCCACTAATTCCTGCTGGATCGCTCCGTCAGGAGCTACTTTGGTACACAAAACATGTTTGATGTCAGCTTTACTGAACTACTCGTCATCGGAGTCGTGGCGCTTGTCGTCATTGGTCCTGAACGCCTTCCCAAAGTCGCGCGCACACTAGGTCATCTGGTCGGTCGTGCTCAACGCTATGTAAGCGACGTCAAGTCGGATATCCAGCGGGAAGTTGAGCTCGATGAACTGCGCAAACTGAAGGATCAAATGCAGGATGCCGCACAAAGTGTGCAGAGCAGTTTGCAGAGCACAAGCGACGCGCTCACCAAACCCTTGGAAACGCTCGAGCAAAACACAATGTCCACCTTCAATGAAGCAACATCAAGCTTCAAGGAAGCGACATCCTTCGATACTGCGGCCAAAGACGCCGTATCGAAGGATGCAGTCACTGAGGCTGCTGCGGATGGCCCTGTCCTGATCGATTCATCGGGTGGCCAAGATAGCAGCTTGTATGCCTCTTCAACGACCAGCACCCCGGCTACCACTAGCGAAGCAGCGGCAATGACCCCCGAGGCAGCACTGGCGAACGCGTCACAAACACCTGAACTCTCTGGGCTCTTTGATGCCCCAGTGCAAACAGAAATCGAAATTGCTAGCACCGCTGACTTTGAGGCTGCCGCCCGTAAGGCGCAGGCTGCTGAGCAAGTGCTAGCTAACGCACCGACTCCGGTCACCCCCACGTCGGGATCAAAATCTTGAGCACCACAGAAAAAACCACAGAGCCGGGCGAACAAAACGAAAGCTTTATGTCGCACCTGATTGAGCTGCGCTCGCGCCTGTTGCGCGCGGTTGGCACAATCGTCGTCATCTTTTTCATTTTATTTCTCTACCCGGGCGCGTCCGACATCTACGATCTGCTCGCAGCGCCCATGCTGGCCTCTTTGCCGCAGGGTACGCGCATGATTGCTACGGGCGTCATCACCCCCTTCATGGTCCCAGTCAAAGTCACCATGATGGCAGCGTTTGTGATCGCGTTGCCGGTCGTCTTGTATCAAGTCTGGGCCTTTGTTGCGCCAGGTCTTTACAAACACGAACAAAAGCTGGCCCTGCCACTGATTGTATCGAGCTCGCTGCTGTTTCTGGCGGGTATGGCCTTTTGTTACTTCGTGGTCTTTAAAACAATTTTTAGCTTCATTGCTTCGTTTGCACCTCAGTCGATCACGCCCGCGCCGGATATCGAGGCTTACCTGACCTTCGTGATGACAATGTTTTTAGCTTTCGGGATTACTTTTGAAGTCCCCGTTGCAGTTGTACTGCTCGTCAGAATGAATATTGTGACAATCAAGCAACTGAGCGATGCCCGCGGTTATGTTGTGGTTGGAGCCTTCGTGATCGCAGCGGTGGTCACACCACCAGATGTAGTCAGCCAATTCCTTCTAGCCGTCCCTCTCTGCATTCTTTACGAAATCGGGCTGTTGGTTGCCCGGGGGATCAAACCCCGCAGCGAAGAGGAAAAGACGACAACACCTGAGTCCACAAGCTGAAAACGGCCTGTCGTCAAAAATTTCTTACGATAAATCTCTTGTTGTCTTAGTATTTAAGGTATATCTTTTAGATCTCTAAATTCTATTTGATATGAATCGTTCACATGGTTACGCCCATTTTGGCGTCACCTCTCGAACCTTAAAGGGATCATCGTGCTCGCTCATCGTCTTAAACAAGCCCGTCTACGCGCCGGCTTGTCTCAGGAAAAACTCGGCAAACTCGCCGGCATCGACCCCATGTCCGCCAGCGCGCGCATGAATCAGTATGAACGTGGCAAACACTCGCCCGACTACCAGCTGATGTGTCGTGTGGCAGAAATCTTGAATATGCCTGTCAGCTGGTTCTACACCGCTGATGATGAACAGGCCCGACTTCAAGAGGTTTTCTATCATCTTGACGCCAACACCCGACGCCCTCTGCTGACGCAAGCCGAAGCGCTTATCGCTGCGAATCCGCCAAGCAATAATCAAGCGGGCTCGGCTCAGCCAACGCCTGCGACTTGATCGGGGCTGCTGGTTTATTGCGGCCGAACAGGCCGCAAGCCAGCGACCACAGCTAGGTTCTGTATTTTTCCGTTCCGGTAAACACCTAGCTCGATCTTTTGGCCCGGTTCTTTCGCGGCAATTCGCGCCATCAACTTAGGCGTATCCCCGACAGGACTGCCGTCCATCGTCTGGACGATGTCGCCCACGCGCAGCCCGCCCTTGGCCCCCGGACCATCGCGCAACAGTCCCGCAATAATGACTCCTGTGGGCCGCTCTAAACCGAACGCTCGCGCAAGTTCGGCCGTCATGTCCTGTGGCTCTATACCTAACCAACCTCGCTTGACATGCCCATAGGCAATAATTTGCTCTAAGACCTTTTGCGCTGCGCTCGCGGGAATCGCAAACCCGATTCCAAGAGATCCGCCCGTCTTGGAATAAATCGCAGTATTGATCCCAACCAGACGGCCTAGTGTATCGATGAGCGCCCCGCCAGAGTTGCCGGGATTAATCGCTGCGTCCGTTTGAATAAAATTTTCGTACGTGTTGATGCCTAGCCCCTGACGACCAAGTGCAGAGACGATCCCCATCGTGATGGTCTGACCGACGCCAAAGGGGTTTCCGATCGCCAACACAACATCACCCACACGCGGCATGTCATCAACCAAGAAGCTTAAGGCTTGCAGCCCGCTCAGTTCGACCTTCAGCACCGCAAGGTCTGAGTCTGGGTCAACACCGATTACCTTCGCGCTTGCCTGACGACCATCATGCAGCCCCACCACAATCTCGTCGGCACCATTGATCACATGAAAGTTCGTCAGCACATGTCCACTCGCCGACATGACAACGCCTGATCCAAGGCTCGTTGCTTGCTGCTGTTGCTTGTACCCTGGCATCTGCTCGAAAAACTTTCGCAACACAGGGTCTGGCGGCAACACAATTCGTGGAGCCACAATCCGCTTCGTTGTATGGATATTAACGACAGCAGGCGCTGCTCGGGCGACCGCCTCAGAATAGGAACCAGGTGCTGCGCCTGCCGGCGCAGGCTGGCTAACAGGCAAAAGAGTCGTCGAGGCCCCAGAAACGCTCTGTTTATCCGAGCGTGTTAACCAATCCGGGCGTAAAGTCACCACCACGAATAAAATCGCTAAACAAACCGTTACCGCTTGAGCAAAAATCAGCCAAATTCGACGCATTTTGTTTTCAGGAAAATTATGACTTCTGTCTCGACTCGCGAGCTCTGTGCTTGGTTAGACACCACACTCAACGCCGCGTCATTCAAAGACTATTGCCCAAATGGTCTGCAGGTTGAGGGTCGCGGACAAGTGTCCCATATTATCGCGGGCGTGACCGCAAGTCAGGCATTGATCGATGCTGCTATTGAGCGTGGTGCCGATGCCTTACTCGTGCACCATGGTTGGTTTTGGCGAAATGACGACCCACGCGTGCGTGGCATGTTTCGCACTCGGCTTGCCGCACTCCTGGCAGCAAACATCAATTTAATCGCCTACCACCTGCCTCTTGATGCACATCCAACGCTGGGCAATAACGCACAGCTCGCCTCGCGCTTAGGTCTGGTGGCGGACCGGGACCCCTCAAATCTGATTTGGCTAGGCTCCATGCC
>CAIYWO010000122.1 GCA_903929925.1 uncultured beta proteobacterium
CACTAAAGCTGCAGAAACTGCACCGCAGATTTCTGCAGTGAACTGTAATTTAATTTGCGAAATTTCATTGGGGATTACTGAACGCAGGATCAGGCAACTATTGCAGCGTCAAGAACGGTCTAAATGGTGCGCTTACATTTCGATGCCAGATAGCCGGATTTCGACGGTGCCATCGGACCACGGGTTCTTCATGACATAGCGCACCGACTCGCCGTCATCGGCTAGGAGAAGTCTCTCGGTCGCGATCGGGGGGCGAGCGACGTACCGGACCAGTCGCGCAAGCTTCCAGCGCTGGTGAGCTTTGACGACCTTGTCGGCCTTCAGGTTGAACCCATTCATCTCGGCTACCAAGTCGCCAACGACTCGCGGCTTTCCGTCGCTCGTCGGGATGCGAATGCGGCGAACGGGCTTTCCGGCTCGCGCGCCGAAGGCAATCAGGTTCTTTACCGAGGCACCGTCACAGAGGGCGATGGCGTCCGGCTCGAGGTCAATGCAGTTGTCGTCATCGAGAAGACCAGCGCGCCTGAGCATTTTGACCGCGCGCACGGCTATTTTCTCGACAGCCTTGGCGACGTCCTCCGATGTCAACTCGGCGCCTACATCATGGAACGCCAGATCTTCGCCCGGCTTGCCGACGTAACCGCCATCGAGAAAGATGGCGTGAAAATGCACATTCAAATTCAAGGCGCCGCCCAGCCTCTGAATGAAGAGCACGCCGCCGCTGCGCGCTCGGCGGACACCACGCCTGCGCAGGTTCCTGCGAATAGCCTGTTCGACACCTTCGCAGAAGATGCGCGCCAGTTTGCTGATCAATGGCCGATTGCGAGCGCAATAGAACCTCAGCGGCATCGGCATGGACAACACCCATTGGCGCGCGGCCTGGTGCGGAAAGACTTCATTGGCAATCCGCAATTCCGCTTCGTTCATGCGCCTGCCGCAACACGACGGACAGAATCCTCGACGCTTGCACGAAAAGGCGAGAAGTCTCTCGTGATCGCACTCGTCGCACTTTAGTCGCACGAAGCCTCTTTCAAGGTTTCCGCAGTCGAGAAACGCAGCAAACTCCTTCTCGACATAGGCTGGAAGCGTCTTTCCCCGCGCATAGACCTCGCGTCGAAAGGCATCAAGGTTATTCCCCAGAACCTGGTGGAGAACGGCACTCTCCGGCCGGCGCTGTGCGTATGCTTTTGCGGCTTCCCCCATGGCCTGGGGATATAGAACCCGCCGATCGCCGTAGCGACGGACTTGGCAAGTCGTTGGCGCTCGCGCGTTTCATGTGCGACCCTCCGCGACCATGGGAACTACAAACCAATCCATCTATCGACAGCACATCACCGAGGCGGCACAGGCTTTCCTGCGCGGTCAAACGGCGCATGAGTTCCAGCATCAGGTATGCGAAGCTCTGCTGGCCAACAGCAACGCGCTGCTTGTGGCGCCAACCGGAATTGGCAAGAGCCTTTGCTACCAGATCGCGACGCGACTTACTCAGCGCCCAACTCTGGTGGTGAGCCCGCTGATTGCCTTGATGGATGATCAAGCCAAAGCATGCGCCCAGCTCGACTTCGAGGTCGGCCAGCTACATTCCGGAGTCGACATGCCTGTATCATTATTGATAAAAGGCAATTCTAAAACACCGTTGCCATAGCTTTCCACTCGGTCTTGCGCCAGATGTAATTCGTGTTTTACATCGCCAATGTTTCCAACCAGCACGTTAGGGTTACCGGCAAAACCAAACTGGTAGGGTTTCCCGTCGGCGTTACCTTTGATACAACTCGTTTCGTTGTACTGACACTTTTTTAAATCGATGACCACCGCATCTTGTGTGATGCCCTCATCTGTAAGGTATAACGCATAATTTTTTTCCTTATTGCAGTCGCAGTGGGTACAAGCCGCTGTGAATTGCAAAAAGATTGCAGCAGACAAAGCTTGCGCTTTAACAAAAGAACCCATCGCTTTCCCCTTTTCTCTACCGTTTTTTTAAAACCGTACGCTCACACCGGTCGAGATCGTAAGTAAATATTCGAATCCACCCGGCGTGCCTAATATAAAAAGACTGCCCAACTCGGCGTTCCAGGAAAATCGGTCGGCGACATAAAACTTTTGTACCAGCGCTGGGGCTAACACCGCATTTGTTTGATAGATGGGGTCGGGGCGACCAGCTGTTCCGTATTTGTCTGTTTCTTCGTGTGATACACCTGGATTTGTTTCGGGTTTCTTGTTCACGAGATTGTTACCTCAGATGTCTAAGCGACACAAAAATATGTTCCTTGCCCATAATATATGAATAAATTAATGCTTCTTTCAAACATTTATTGGAGAAGTATGGCCATCACAACCTGCAATATGATGTAAGAAAATCCCAAGATCTCTCCTGTTGTTACATGCCACTTCAGTGACATACCGTGTTGCGCTAGTTCACCCTAATGGGCGCACAAACAACAAATCAAAGCTCGTTTGTATATAAACGTCGAGAACCAGAAAAGACTCTGCTTTACTCTGCCCTAGCGTCTGGTATAGAGCCCTGGCTAGCGGAACGTAAAAATGACACATCGAAAACACAGTTCCCTGATTTCGTTGAAAAGGAGTTCCGTGGTTACCTGCGCTGTGGTTTGCTTCAGTACGGTTTCGTATTTCTCGAGTGCCAAGGATGCAACGCGCACGTCCCAGTTGCTTATAGCTGTAAACTAAGGGGGTTCTGCCCAAGTTGCGGCGCAAAACGCCAAGCCGAAACAGTGTCACATCTTATCGATAACGTGTTGCCCAAAGCACCTTTTCGTCAATGGGTAACAACGTTCCCGTATCAGCTGCGCTTTTGGATGGCTACTAATCGTAGCCTTACTAATGACGTACACAAGATCGTTTCAAAAGAACTCATGGCATTCTACGAACGCCAAGCCGAAGACCTTGGCATCACAGATCCAAAACACGGCGGCTCAACTTTTATCCAGCGCTTCGGAAGTGCCTGCAATTTAAATGTGCACTTTCATAGCATCGTCATTGAAGGCGTTTACTCTGTCACCACTGGTTTACCAGTGTTTTACCGCCTGCGCGGACCCACCGACGAAGAAACTGGAGACATCATAGAAGTGATTGCGACTAAGGTAATCCGCTATCTTAGAGAGAAAAACTATCTCGCTGCCGAAGACGACGAGTCGGGTGAAACCGACGCCCCCTTTGATCAGACCTTTGCAGATTCTGAGCAGCTAACGGCAGCCGTCCATGCAAGTAACTCTATGAAAATAGCATTCGGTGAGAATGCTGGTAAAAACGTC
The DNA here is from genome assembly GCA_903929925.1 of uncultured beta proteobacterium. Classification (GTDB taxonomy): domain Bacteria; phylum Pseudomonadota; class Gammaproteobacteria; order Burkholderiales; family Burkholderiaceae_B; genus Zwartia. The sequence continues at coordinate 3,273 of CAIYWO010000122.1, forward strand.
CGCCGCATCGGTAAAACCTTCGGCTTTCTTGGTGAGCATGCCCTGATTAAAAGTACTCGCTGCGCC
>CAIYWO010000123.1 GCA_903929925.1 uncultured beta proteobacterium
GCGTATTCGGCGCGCTGTTTGCGCAAGATATCAACAGTGCGTTGCACTTCTGCTTCGCCCACAGTCGTTACTGCGCGCTTGATTTTCAGACCTGACAAGTCAGGCACTGTTACGGCCGGATACACCTCAAAGGTCGCGAAAAATGCCAAGGTGCCCTCTGGCGTGCCTTCGGTCTTTGGCTCGAGCTTAGGTGCGCCAGCAATACGCAGGCCAGCTGCTTCGATCGCTTTTTCGAAAGCTTGACCGACCTTGTCGTTGATCGCGTCGTAGCGAATGCCAGGAGCGTGTGTACGCTCAAGCATTGCCATCGGCACTTTGCCGGGACGGAAACCAGGTGCCTTCGCGGTACGCGCTGCGCGCTTGAGTTCAGCTTGAACAGCTGTTTCGACGTCGGCCAACAAGACCGAGAGTTCTATGCGGCGCTCGAGGCCGGAGAGGGTTTCAACCACAGGTTGCATGAAAATCTACCAAACAAAGAGGACGGATAGCGCGATACAGCCCGCGCCGGATAAAAAAACGGGGTGGTGCGAAGGGCGGGACTCGAACCCGCACACCTGTTACGGCGTCAGGACCTAAACCTGGTGCGTCTACCAATTTCGCCACCTTCGCAGTAGCCGAGCATTGTAGCGCACACCGGACGGGTTTTCCGTTCCCACTGGGCAGGCAACTGGTTAAAATACGCGGATGAACCCACGCCTTGACAAATTACAGCCCTATCCCTTCGAAAAACTTCGCGCCCTGCTGGCGCAGGCGGGCCCTTTGCCCGAGGGGATACGCCCTATTAACCTCTCGATTGGTGAGCCTAAGCACGCTGCGCCCGAATGCGTCAAACAGGCCATCATTGGCGGCCTAGCGGGACTATCAGCGTACCCACCGACCAAAGGGGATCCCGCCCTACGACAGGCGATTTCGGGCTGGCTCGCGCGCCGCTATGGCATCCCTGCCCCAGATCCTGAAACGCAAATACTCCCGGCCCTGGGCTCACGCGAGGCATTATTTGCTTTCGGCCAAGTAGTCCTTGACTCGACGGCAGACGGGCTGGTTGTTTGTCCCAACCCCTTCTATCAGATCTATGAGGGTGCAGCACTGCTCGGTGGGGCCACGCCTTTTTACGTAAATTCCGATCCAAGCAAGAATTTCCGCTGCGATTGGGCCAGTGTCCCCGCTGAAGTCTGGAAGCGCACCCAACTGCTGTTTGTCTGTTCGCCTGGCAACCCAGCGGGCGACGTGATGCCGCTGTCGGACTGGAAACTCCTGTTCGAACTGTCAGACCACTACGGCTTTGTCATCGCCTCCGATGAGTGCTACTCCGAAATCTACCTGAACGAGGCCTCTCCACCCCTGGGCGGAATGCAAGCTGCGTATCAACTCGGACGTACAGACTATAAAAATCTGATGTGTTTCTCGAGTCTATCCAAGCGCTCAAATGTCCCCGGCATGCGTTCGGGTTTTGTAGCGGGCGACGCACATCTCATCGCCAAGTTCCTGTTGTATCGCACGTACCACGGCAGCGCCCTGTCTCCCGTTGTATCGACAGCGAGCATTGCTGCCTGGAACGATGAGGCACACGTCATCGACAACCGCCAACAGTACCGAGCAAAATTTGATGCTGTGCTGCCCATCTTGCAGCCTGTGCTCGATGTCAAAAGACCGGACGCGTCTTTTTATTTATGGGCTGGTACGCCGGGACCCGACCCAGAGTTTGTCCGAGACCTGCTGGCACAGACCGCAGTCACTGTCTTACCCGGTAGTTACGTCGGCCGTACAGTCGATGGCGTTAACCCAGGACAGAATCGTATCCGTATCGCACTGGTTGCGCCGCTGGCAGATTGCGTTGAAGCCGCCCATCGCATTGCTGGCTTTGTACAGAAGAATTTCAGTAAAGGGGCTCAACGCTAAGACGCGCATCCCCTTATATTTTTTGCTTTCATTTCTCTTTCTTTTTATTCAGGATTGTCATGACGACCGATTTGCAAAACACCATCGAGCAGGGTTGGGAAAACCGTGCGAACCTTTCGCCTTCCGCTGCCGACGCTGCCGTGCGTGAAGCGGTTGAACACACGATTCACGCTCTGGATGCAGGTAGCCTGCGAGTGGCCGAAAAAATTAACGGCGATTGGGCTGTGCACCAATGGATCAAAAAAGCCGTGCTCTTATCGTTCCGTTTGTACGACAACGGCGTGATGGGACAAAAGCCTGTGCAGTTTTATGACAAGGTGCCACTTAAGTTTGGCGACTTTAGCGAAGCGGACTTCAAAGCGGGTGGTTACCGCGTTGTGCCTCCCGCGGTCGCACGTCGTGGTGCGTACATCGCGCGCAACGTCGTGCTGATGCCCTCTTATGTCAACATCGGCGCCTATGTCGATGAAGGCACGATGGTAGACACCTGGGCAACTGTTGGCTCTTGCGCACAAATTGGTAAAAATGTGCACTTGTCCGGCGGTGTTGGTATTGGTGGCGTGCTCGAGCCGCTGCAAGCCAACCCAACCATCATCGAAGACAACTGCTTCATCGGCGCACGTTCCGAAGTCGTAGAGGGCGTGATCGTCGAAGAGAACTCGGTGTTGGCGATGGGCGTTTTCCTGTCACAAAGCACACGCATTTACGATCGCGAGACCAAAGAAATTCATTACGGTCGCGTGCCCTCCGGTTCCGTTGTGGTGCCAGGTTCTTTGCCAGCAGCCGACGGCTCGCACAGCCTGAACTGCGCAATCATTGTTAAGCGTGTCGATGCGCAGACCCGCGCCAAGACCAGCATCAACGACCTCCTGAGAGCCTGATGCAGCAATCCCGGGATGCCTTGAGCAGCGTACGCGATTTAATTCGCTACGGTGTCTCACGCTTTAACGAAGCCAAACTGTTCTTTGGTCATGGCTCGGACAACGCGTGGGATGAAGCGGTTTATCTGGTGTTGTTCGCCCTACATCTACCACCAGATCAACTCGAGCCATTCATGGATGCCCGGGTCTTGCCACAAGAGCGCGAACGTGCGCTCTCATTAATCGATCTGCGTTGTGAGCAGCGCCTACCCGCGCCTTACCTTACGCACGAAGCATGGTTGCAAGGGTTTCGCTTTCATGTTGATCAACGCGTCATTGTGCCGCGTTCGCCCATCGCCGAACTCTTGATGAATCAACTCAGTCCCTGGATCGGCGATCCTTACGAGGTTACAGGCATTCTTGATCTCTGCACGGGCTCAGGTTGTTTGGCCATCATCGCCGCACATCAGTTTCCTGAAGCCTTTGTTGATGCCACGGATATTTCACGTGACGCCCTGGATGTCGCTGCAATCAACGTGACCCAACATGGCATGGACGATAGACTGAACCTGCACCATGGCAGCCTCTATGACCCGCTGCCCGTTGCGGCGCGCTACGACCTGATCATCAGCAACCCGCCTTACGTCAATACGACCTCGATGGGCAAGTTGCCGGCAGAGTACCGTCATGAACCGCGTCTCGCCTTAGCGGGAGGGGATGACGGCATGGACATCGTTCGCACTATCCTTGAACAAGCTCCGGCGCACCTCAGTGACGAAGGTCTTCTGGTGATTGAGATCGGACATGAGCGCGCATTCTTTGAAGCGGCTTTTCCGGAGCTAGAGCCGATGTGGCTCGACACGGCAGAAGCCTCAGGTCAGATTCTCTTGCTTAGCCGCGGACAACTTCAGTCGTGATTCGCGCGTCTGGCTTGACGGTGCGACGCGGCACTAAAGTTCTCCTGGACCAAACTGAGTTTGTCGTCCATCCCGGTGAGCGTGTTGGCTTCGTTGGAAAAAACGGCGCAGGTAAATCCACCCTATTCGCGTTACTACAGCACGAACTCGATGCAGATGCAGGCAGCCTAGACGTACCCTCTGGCTGGCGTATCGCCAGCGTGAGACAAGAGATCGCCTCAACCACAGATGCTGCACGCGAGTTTGTCATCGACGGGGATACACACCTACGGTCACTTCAGGCTGCGCGTGCGGCGATTAACGCAGAGCTCGAGCAACATCCCGCTCGCATTGATGCCTTCGGCGCAAAAATCGCAGAGCTTGAAGCAGAGTTGATTGAGGCTGACGCCTGGACGGCAGCCTCCCGTGCAGAACAGCTTCTAGCCGGCCTTGGGTTTACCCCAGCGCAATGGGAACAGCCCGTCGATAGTTTCTCAGGCGGCTGGCGCATGCGCCTGGCACTCGCTCGGGCTCTGATGGCACCATCAGAGCTTCTGCTACTGGATGAACCGACCAACCACCTCGACCTCGATGCGATGCTTTGGCTTGAACGGTGGCTTGGCGCTTACCAGGGCACGGTCCTCCTCATCTCTCACGATACCGAATTCCTGGATGCGGTTGCTCAAACGATTTTGCACTTCGACCAAGGCAAACTCAACCGCTACAAAGGCGGCTATCAGGACTTTGTGTTGCAACGCGCTGAACGCTTACGCCAAACAACCATTGCATATGAACGCCAAACGCGCGAAACCGCGCGGCTACAAGGCTTTATCGACCGCTTTAAAGCGAAGGCTTCCAAAGCGAAGCAAGCGCAAAGTCGGGTCAAAGCGCTCGCAAGAATGGAGCAGCTCGCACCCATACACGCTGAATCGGGCATCGATATTCGCATCCCCTCCCCAGATGAGATGCCGGATCCACTTCTGGTACTCGATGATATGCAAGCCGGATACACAGACGACTCGGGCGCGCATATTCCCATCTTACGTAACGTCAAACTCATGGTCCGCGGCGGTGATCGCATCGGAATCCTGGGTGTCAATGGCGCCGGCAAAAGTACGCTCGTCAAAACACTGGCCGGCGAATTAGAGGTTCAAGCAGGAAGTCGAAAGGCCTCGCGCGGGCTTGAAGTTGGGTATTTCGCACAACACCAGCTAGACATGTTGGATCTGGATAGCAGCCCACTGCAGCATCTCGCACGACTCGCCCCCCAGACCCGCGAGCAGGAACTCCGTAACTATCTAGGAGGCTTCGGTTTTGGTGGCGATCGCGTGATGGATAAAGTTGAGCCGATGTCTGGCGGAGAAAAAGCACGACTTGCCCTATCGCTGATCGTCTGGCAAAAACCGAATCTGCTACTCCTTGACGAACCAAGCAACCACCTCGATGTCGAGACACGCGAGGCGTTAACCACTGCGCTCGCAGAGTTCGGTGGCAGTATGTTGTTGGTTTCGCATGATCGACACTTACTGCGCACAACCGTCGACAGTTTTTGGATTGTTGCCGATGGCGGCGTGCAAGAGTTTGACGGCGATCTCGAAGACTATCGTGACTGGCTTGCCCAACACCAAGCCAATGCACGCAAGCAAGACGCTCTTGCGCGAGAAGCAAATAAGCCAACTACGCACGGGGCCTCGGTCGTACCAGATACCACAGCCAATGTGGGCGATCGCAAGAATCAAAAAAGAGAACAAGCGCAAGAGCGCCAGCGGCTAGCGCAATTACGCAAACCCATTGAAAACAAACTGAAAGCTGTTGAAAGAGAACTCGAGCAAACACAGAGTCAAGTCCATACACTCGACGAACGTATTGCCGACCCAGATTTATATAGCGATACCCGCCGACAAGAGCGCATGGACACGCTAGCGAAGCACGGCGAGCTTACAAAGCTCGCCACGCAGCTAGAAGATCGCTGGTTAAGTTTGCAAGAAGAGCTTGAGCAGCTAGACGCTAGCTCTGAATAATATCGAGTTTGGCTATGCCAAGGGCTAAGGTTTTTGCCCCAACATCTCGAAACTGAATTTGCGCCTGGGCGTCAATACCACTGCCTGACAAACCAATAATCGTGCCCTCACCAAAGCGCGCGTGCCGCACGCCTTGGCCGACGCGGAACTGCTGCGATCCAACGGTCACACCGCTGGAAACGCTGCGCGGCGCTACAGGGGCAGCGCTCGATTTTGGGATCCTTGCGTACGGATCAAAACCGCCCCCGCTGCTCTTCCATCGTGGTTCAGAATCACTCAAACCCTGCTTGGGTGTCAACCACTTCAAATGCTCGTCAGGTATTTCAGATAGGAAGCGTGAGCGCATCGCATAGCGCGTCTGGCCATGCAACATCCGACTCTGCGCCAAGCTAAAGTACAGACGCTCCCTCGCACGCGTGATCGCCACGTACATAAGTCGACGCTCTTCCTCGAGCCCTGCTTGCTCAAGGATACTGTTTTCGTGGGGAAACAAGCCCTCTTCGATACCGGTAATAAACACCGCATCAAACTCAAGACCTTTCGCGGCATGTACCGTCATCAACTGGACAGCGTCTTGGCCGGCTTGTGCCTGATTGTCTCCCGCCTCAAGTGCCGCATGCGACAAGAAGGCCATCAAGGGCGATAAACCGTCAAAGCCTACACGCAGAGCATCGGACTCCGCTGACGCCGCGTTATCCCCCGCTGCAGGCGCTTGCAGTGCGATACCGGCTGGCAAGCCATCAAGGTTCGCCTCAGAAACAAAGGCGGCCGCAGCCGTAATAAGCTCTTTTAAGTTTTCGATGCGATCCGCACCTTCACGATCTTGTTGATAGTGCGCAATTAAGCCGCTTTGATCAATCACATGCTCGACCATTTCTGGCAATGGCAGTTCACGCGTCTCAGCAGCGAGGCGTTGGATCATGGTCGCAAATTGGGCAAGATTTGAACCGCCCTTACCTGGCACCCGAGCCACAGCAGACGCAAGGCTCGTGTCATACGCGCGCGCTTGATCACCCAACAACTCAAGCGTACGCGCACCAATCCCGCGAGGTGGAAAGTTTACGACCCGCATCCAAGAGGTGTCGTCATCCGCATTCGCCATCAAGCGCAAGTATGCCAAAGCGTGCTTGACCTCCTGACGCTCAAAGAATCGCAAGCCACCATAAACCTTGTACGCAATGCCAGAAGAAAACAGCGCGTGTTCAATCACCCGTGACTGCGCGTTACTGCGATAAAGCACTGCAATCTGACTGCGATCTCGTCCATCCGAGATCAGTCCACGCACTTCGTCGACCAACCACTGTGCTTCAAGCAAGTCAGTCGGTTGCTCCACCACGCGAATCTGTTCACCCTCGCCTTGCTCCGTCCACAAGTTCTTGCCGAGACGACCGTTGTTATGGCTAATCAGTGCATTAGCGGAATCAAGAATATGACCAAACGAGCGGTAGTTCTGCTCAAGCCGGATCACAGTTCCGCGCGCATAGTCGCGTTCGAAGTCAGCCATATTGCCAACGTTCGCGCCACGAAACGCATAGATGGACTGATCGTCATCCCCTACCGCAAACAAACTTGCGCCACCGCCCGCTAAAAGCGTTAGCCACTTGTACTGCAGCGTGTTGGTATCTTGAAACTCATCTACGAGCACATGCCTGAAGCGGCGCTGATAATGACTGCGGATGGGTTCGTTACGCGCCAAGAGCTCATAGGCGCGCAGTAGCAGCTCAGGGAAATCCACCACACCTTCGCGCTGACACTGCGTTTCGTAGAGCGTATAGATCTCAATTAAGCGCCGCCGGAAGCTATCGTGGGCCTCGACATCGCCAGGGCGCAAGCCATCTTCTTTCGCCCCGTTAATAAAACGTTGCACGTCGCGCGCGGGATACTTCTCGTCATCGATGCCGTTCGCCTTAAGCAGTCGCTTAATGGCCGCGAGCTGGTCGGCCGTATCAAGAATCTGAAACGCTTGAGGTAGGCCGGCATCGCGGTGATGTGCACGCAACATGCGATTGCACAGACCATGAAAGGTGCCAATCCACAACCCACGGGTATCGATCGGTAAGATGGAAGACACGCGCGCCACCATCTCGCGCGCAGCCTTATTGGTAAACGTGACGGCGAGGATCCCTAGAGGGCTCACTTGGCCCGTCTGGATCAGCCACGCCATGCGCGTGGTGAGTACCCGGGTTTTGCCGCTTCCTGCACCTGCCAGCACGAGTGCGTGCTGCGCAGGTAGAGTGACCGCCTCGCGCTGTGGCGCGTTAAGCTTGTCGATCATGCCGCATAGCGGCGTAGACGCAAGGCGAACTCCTCAAGACTGGCGATACCGCTTTGTTGTGCGCGCTGGCACCATGCCTGTAAGTCGTGCAGCAATTGCTCGCTCGACGCGGTTGAGCTATCCCAAAGTTTGACCAAGTCATGACGCATCTGAACCATCGTCGAAAGCGAAGCGTTCAAAGAGATTGCTTGATCGATCCGGGCACGCTCGGCAGGCGCAAGGTTCTCTTCACCGCGACCCAACCAGTGGGTAGCTGCAGCCAAGGCTTGTGCTTGCTCCTCTTTGCGTGACGCCTGCAAACGCGAGAGCTCGTCGCGACACGCAGTTTTCATCAACCCGGTGTAACGCGCCAAAATTTCATAGCGATGCGCAATCACGCCTTGCAGCGTGCGCAAATCAATTCCTGCTTTGCCCGTGGCTTCAAGCCGCAACTTAGGTGCCACTTTCTTGATCTGTACGAGGCCAAGTGCTTTCAAACCAAGGATGTACACCCAACCGATATCGAGCTCATACCACTTGCTGGAGAACTTCGCTGACGTGCCGTAGGCGTGGTGGTTGTTGTGCAACTCTTCGCCGCCAATCAAAATTCCCCAAGGGAATACGTTCGTGCTCGTGTCAGGACTTGCGAAATTGCGGTAACCCCAGAAATGGCCAACGCCATTGACCACACCGGCCGCCCAGAACGGAATCCATGCCATTTGAATTGCCCAAACCGTCAAGCCAAGTGCGCCAAACAAACTCACGTCAATGATCAACATCAACAGAATGCCGCGCGCGCTGAACTTGGTATAGACATTGCGTTCGAGCCAATCATCGGGCGTACCGTGCCCGAACTTGCTTAAGGTCTCAGCATTTTTAGACTCGTGGCGGTACAACTCAGCACCACTAAACAAAACTTTGCTTATCCCATAGATCATCGGCGAGTGTGGATCGCCCTCGCGCTCGCATCGCGCATGATGCTTCCGATGAATCGCAACCCACTCCTTGGTGACCATACCGGTGGTCATCCAAAGCCAAAAGCGGAAAAAATGCATCAACGCCGGGTGCAGATCAAGCCCCCGGTGTGCCTGGCTACGATGCAAGAAGATAGTGACCGCCACAATCGTGATGTGTGTCATCACCAAGGTGTAGATCACGACTTGCCACCAGGATGCTTGCAACAAACCGCCTGCGCCGAACGAAATGAGTTCTTTCATGTATCTGTATCAAAAAACGACAAAATAGTCAGACTGATTTTAGCCTACGGGGCACAAATGCCTACACAGTGACCTTAAAGTTTTTGCGCAAAATCAACAATCTAGCGAGTTTTCTGTTTCGCGCTTCTTTTTGACGGGCTCTGCCTCGGCTAAGTCTTTCTTTCTTTCCATGACCGCAGCAAAAAAACCATCGGTTCCGTGCACATCGGGACGCAAGCTTAGATAAGGCCCTTCAATTTGAAGCGGAGTGCGCGCAGCCAACAAAGGCGCGGCATCGACCAATTCAAACTCAGGGTGTGCCGCCAAGAAACGCTCGACCTGCTCTTGGTTCTCTTCGGCCAGAATGCTGCATGTGGCATAGACCAGACGTCCGCCCGGTGCCACACAGCGCGAGGCGCTATTCAAAATACGAGCCTGCAAGTCGGTTAACTCAGCCAGGCTTTGCGCCGACTGGCGCCACTTCAGATCCGGATTGCGTCTGAGCGTACCCACTCCGCTGCAGGGCGCATCGACCAAGACGCGTTGCGCCTTGCCGGCCAACCGCCGCACGCGCTGGTCGTTTTCATGGTCGATTGCCACGGGCACCACGTTGGATAACCCACTACGCGCAAACCGTGGCTTGGCCTTCGCTAGACGCGTCGCGGAGACATCAAAGGCGTATAAACGCCCTGTTGAGCGCATCAAAGCGCCAAGCAGCAGCGTCTTGCCACCTGCCCCGGCGCAAAAGTCGATCACCATCTCGCCACGCTTGGGGCCAACCAGCAAAGCCAGTAGTTGACTGCCCTCGTCCTGCACTTCAATTAAACCGTGCTCAAACTGATGCCACTTATTCATTGCGGGACGACCTGTCAGCCTGATGCCCCAGGGAGAATACGGGGTCGCAACCGGCGCATGGCGCACCGCATTCCCACGTGTCAGATCAGCCAGCATTTCATCGCGCTCCGCCTTAAGTGGATTAACACGGATGTCCAAGGGTGCACCTTGATTCAACGCTGCGACAAGATTCTCGAGCTCAGGTAGATCTTTGATGCGCTGGTGTAACCAGTCCGGCAAACTACCGCGCACTTCAAGCGGCATCGACAACTCTTCAATCTGGGCAATGCGATCAAGCCAGGCAAGCTCGCCCGGGTCAAGCACCGCGCGAACTTTTTCCGGATCCATTGTGACAATCGCACCCTGTATCGCCAAGCGGCGCACGGCGTTGCCGACGCCGCTTTCGCCGAGCTGCCGATAGCGTCGCAAGTGTCGCAACACGTCATACACCACCTCAGCAACTTCTGCGCGATCACGGATACCTAGTTTTGGGTGAGCACGAAACCAATGCGAGACGACCGAGTCCGCCGCGAACCGCCAGGTCAGGACTTCGTCCAAAACCTGCCGAATCTGATCTAAACGCGTCGTCATGACCGGGGCACGGGGCTTGGGCACATAGGTAGAAACTGGTTTCTCGGGCGCGGCTACACCAGCGTCCGCCTGACCTCCAAAACCGCCAGAACCCAGCCCGCGTGTTCCGTGCGGCTGGGCCTTCATGAGCCGCTCGGTTGCCGAACCGGGGCGCACTGTGCGGGTCTGAGTACCGAGCGCAGCTTGGCGCGCCTGATCTTTTTTGCTGAGACCGGAGGCCTTGGAGGCACGCGCCTGAGTACGACTTGGCGGTTTAGGGTTGCTCATAAAGGTTCCGATGAAAATAATCTGTTTTCGACGCCGTCGACCTGAACGCGCTGGTCGGCAAGCAAATGCACGCGGCCCTCAGCGAGCCATGCAGCCACCGCGGGGTAAACCTGATGCTCAACGGTCAACACGCGAGCCGCAAGCGCTTCAGGCGTGTCCTTCGCCAGAACTGGCACGACGCCTTGGGCAATGATTGGTCCATGGTCCAGCACAGGGGTCACGAAGTGTACGGTACATCCGTGACTTTGCACGCCCTTAGCCAGCGCTTGTGCGTGCGTATGCAATCCGGGGAAGGCAGGCAAGAGAGAGGGGTGAATGTTGATCAACCGGCCGGAATAGCGCGCGACGAAAGCAGGCGTTAAAACCCGCATAAAGCCCGCCAGCAGAACATAGTCGGGCGCAAAGGCGTCGATTTTTTGGGCTAGCGCCTCATCAAAGGCCTCTCGCGAGGCGAAATCCACGTGGGGCACAACGTCCGTCGCGATCCCCTGCTCCTCTGCCCACGCAAGGCCGACCGTCTGCGCACGGCTCGCCAAGACTGCCACCACCTGCGCAGAACAGCGGCCAGCTTGGCAGGCCTGGACGATCGCCTGCATGTTTGATCCCTGTCCAGAGATCAAAATAACGAAGCGTGCCCGGGAATTAGGGGTGTCTGGCATGGAAATAGACTCTACATGTGGTGCGAAATTGTAAACTGTCACTCGTGAAAACCTCTTTACGTATTTTTCGGCAAGCGCCGGTCCCGCCGCTCACTCAGCCCAGCGCCCTATCGATTGGCAACTTTGATGGTGTCCACCGAGGCCATCGGGCGATGCTCGACCTCGTGTGCCAAGCTGCGCAGGCCCAGTCGCTATGCCCCACGGTGCTGACCTTCTCACCCCATCCCCGGCAATATTTTGCGGGGGTGAATCACCGGCCAGAGCTGTCGCCACCACAAATCACCGGACTACGTGACAAAGTGACTGAACTCGCGGCAGCGGGCATTGAACGCGTCATGGTTGCCCGTTTCAATCGCGCCATGGCTGAAATGTCTGCCCCGGAGTTTGTTACCCGCCTATTGATCGGGGAGCTCAACACCCGTTGGCTCTTGGTTGGCGAAGACTTCCGATTCGGTCGGCAACGCACCGGGGATATCGATCTGCTACGCAGCCTAGGGCGTGCCCAAGGCATGCACGTTGAGGGACTCGGTGACATCACGGACGCGAAAGGGGCACGCATATCGAGCTCTGCGGTTCGCGCTGCCCTGGCCGCCGGCGATCTTGCTCAGGCGGCCCATCTGCTCGGCCGCCCCTATGCGATGCGTGGTCACGTCATTCACGGTAAAAAGCTTGGCCGCACCCTGAATATGCCAACCATGAACATGCGGGTGACGCCTCGTTGCGCGGCGCGTTCAGGGATCTATGCAGTCCTAGTACACGGCTTAGGCCCACAGCCCCTCCCCGGTGTTGCCAGCCTAGGCGTGCGCCCTACCGTCGAAGACAATGGCAGAATCTTGCTTGAGACCCACGTCTTCGATACCAAGATCGACGCTTACGGTAAACTCGTGCGCGTCGAACTCCTGCAGCACTTGCGAGACGAAGAAAAGTTTCCCGATTTGCCTACACTTACCGCCGCCATGCACGCCGATGCCCAGCATGCGCGAGCCTACCTTGCGCGCCATGGACTATAAAAACACTCTGAATTTGCCCGATACTCCTTTCCCGATGCGTGGCGATTTGCCCCGTCGCGAGCCACTCTGGGTTGCCCAATGGCAAGAAAAAGGTGTGTACCAAGCGATCCGCAAGGCTAGCAAAGGGCGACCCACCTTTTTGCTGCATGACGGACCGCCTTACGCCAACGGTGACATTCACATTGGCCATGCCGTCAACAAGATCTTGAAGGACATGATTGTTAAAAGCCGCAACATGGCGGGCTTTGACGCAGCGTACGTGCCTGGCTGGGATTGCCACGGCATGCCCATCGAAATCCAGATAGAAAAAAAATACGGCAAACACTTGCCAGTGGCCGAAGTCCAAGCCAAAGCGCGGGCGTACGCGCTAGAGCAAATCGAGCGTCAAAAGAAAGACTTTGAACGTCTTGGCGTGTTGGGTGACTGGAAGCGCCCCTACACGACCATGAACTTCAGCAATGAAGCCGATGAAATTCGTGCGCTCGGAAGCATCTTGGATAAAGGCTACGTATTCCGTGGCCTCAAACCAGTGAATTGGTGCTTTGACTGCGGCTCGGCACTCGCGGAAGCCGAGGTCGAGTATGCAGATCGCAGCGATCCGGCTGTGCACATCGCCTTTCCCTTTGTTGACCACGCAGGGCTTGCCAAAGCCTTTGGCTTGCCCGCGGTTCAAGCCGGTGCAATTGTCATCTGGACCACAACGCCTTGGACGATTCCCTCGAACCAGGCGCTCAACATTCATCCTGAGTTTGACTACGCACTCGTGCGCGTCTCCCCAGCACTAGCATCGGGCGACTTACTGTTGCTGGCGGCCGATCGTGTCGAACCTTGTCTCAAGGAATGGGGCCTAGACGGGGAGATCATCGCACGCTGCAAAGGCAGTGCGCTGGACCATATCGCCTTTGAGCATCCCTTGGCTGGCTTTGATGCAAGCTATAAGCGCCTGTCCCCCGTCTATCTAGGCGACTATGTCACTTTGGATACCGGAACGGGTGTGGTGCACTCCGCACCCGCCTACGGCATCGAAGACTTCCAGTCCTGCAAAGCCAACGGCATGAAGGACGCCGAGATCTTGAGCCCCGTGATGGGCGACGGCAAGTACGTTTCTAGTTTGGCTGGCTTTGGTGGGCTGACGATTTGGGAAGCCAATCCGAAAATTGTCGAGGCCTTGCGTGCTGTGGGTACGCTCATCAAAGATGAGCCGCACAAGCACAGCTATATGCATTGCTGGCGTCACAAGACGCCGATCATCTACCGAGCCACGAGCCAGTGGTTTGCTGGTATGGACCTCACACCTAAAGATGGTGGACCCACACTGCGCGAAAGCGCCTTGGCCGCCATCGACGCGACAGCGTTCTATCCGTCCTGGGGTCGCGCGCGACTGCACGCGATGATTGCAAACCGGCCCGACTGGACCTTGTCACGACAGCGCCAATGGGGCGTTCCCATGGCATTTTTCATTCACAAGGAAACTGGCGCGTTACACCCCAATACGCCGGCCCTCCTCGAAGAGGTCGCAAAACGCGTTGAGCAGCGCGGTATCGAAGCATGGCAAACACTTGACCCCGTCGAACTGCTTGGTGAAGCGGATGCCAAACTCTATGAAAAAAATCGCGACACACTGGATGTGTGGTTTGACTCCGGCACGACGCATGCGACGGTCCTAGGGGGACCAGATAATCTGAACAAGGGCTCACATGGCGAGTTGAAATGGCCGGCCGATATGTACCTCGAAGGTTCGGACCAGCATCGCGGATGGTTCCATTCATCGTTGCTGACCGGTTGCATGCTCTCCGGACGTGCTCCGTACAACAGCCTGCTGACGCATGGTTTTGTTGTAGATGGACAAGGCCGCAAAATGAGCAAGTCCGTCGGCAACGTCATCGCACCGCAAAAGGTGTCTGATAGCCTTGGCGCCGAAATTTTGCGTCTATGGGTCGCCAGCACCGACTATTCCGGCGAACTCTCTATTTCTGACGAAATCCTCAAGCGCGTCGTCGAAGGCTATCGTCGTATTCGCAACACGTTGCGCTTTCTCTTGGCAAACCTTGCGGACTTTGACGCAGCAAAAGATACTGTGAGCGTCGACGCAATGTTAGAGATCGATCGTTATGCACTTTCAATGACGGCAGCGATGCAGTCCGAGGTGCTCAGCGCCTTCGAACGCTACGAGTTTCAGCCTGCCATGTCGCGGCTGCAGCACTTCTGCTCAGAGGATCTCGGTGCGTTCTACCTTGACGTGCTCAAGGATCGTCTCTACACGTCCGCGCCACGCAGCAACGCGCGACGCTCAGCGCAGACAGCGCTCTTGCACATCACGCAAAGCTTGCTCAAACTCATGGCGCCGGTACTTTCGTTTACCGCTGAGGAAGCGTGGGGCGTGCTGACAAACTCGACGCTGAAGTCCGTCCAAGGCGTTGGGACAGAGACGATTTTTACGGAGTGCTATCACGCACTTCCCACGATCAAGGAGAGCGAGGTCCTTGCAGCACGCTGGACGCGACTACGTGAGATTCGTGGCCTCGTGATGCGCAAGCTCGAAGACCTGCGGACCGCCGGAGACATCGGCTCATCACTACAAGGCGAAGTGGACTTGACCGCGAGTGGCTCGGACTTAAACCTATTGCAAAGCGTTGCAGACCAACTATCTTATATTTTCATCGTGTCACGCGTGGGCGTGCACGCCGGCACGCAAGCGGAGCTGTCGATTGCCATCGCGCCTTCCACGCACAAAAAATGCGAGCGCTGCTGGCACTGGCGCGATGATATCGGTCAAGATGCTGAGCATCCCCACATCTGCGGGCGTTGCGTCTCGAGCCTGCATGAAGCAGCTCAGGACTCTGCGTAAACTAGATGACGGGGTCAACACCCACGCAAGCAGCACCCGCAGACACAACCAAACTGTCGCGTTGGTTGCTGCTTGCGGCAGTACTCATTGTGCTGGATCAGCTCACCAAACTCTACTTTGACGCAAGCTTGCGCTACGGCCAACGTATTGCTGTTCTGCCATTTTTTGATTTCACCCTGCTTTACAACCCTGGTGCTGCCTTTAGCTTTCTTGCCCAAGCGGATGGTTGGCAGCGTTGGTTCTTCACGGTACTCGGCCTGTGTGCCTCGGCGTTTATCTTAGGCATGATGCACAAAAGTCGGTCAAATAAACGGCTCATGCTAGCCCTGACACTTATCTTGGGTGGCGCGCTTGGCAACGTGATCGACCGGATCGCCTATGGTCATGTCGTGGATTTCTTGCTGTTTTACTGGAAAGATTGGTACTACCCTGCTTTCAATATTGCCGACACTTGCATTACGCTCGGTGCTATCCTTTTGATTCTGGATGAACTTTTGCGCCTTCGGGGTCAGCATGCAAGATCTACATAACAAGCGCATCGTATTAGGGATGAGTGGCGGCATTGCCTGCTACAAGTCTGCCGAACTTGTACGCCGCTTAGTCGAGCGCGGTGCCCATATTGATGTCGTAATGACCGATGCGGCTACGCGTTTCATCACCCCAGTCACGATGCAAGCTGTGAGCGGTCACCCGGTCTTTACAGATCAGTGGGACTCTCGCATCGCAAACAACATGCCGCATATTGATCTGAGCCGCGGCGCAGATGCCATCCTGATTGCACCGGCGTCGGCCGACTTCATGGCAAAGCTTGTACACGGGCGTGCCGATGACCTTCTTTCGCTCTTGTGCCTCGCACGTGCGTGCCCACTACTGATTGCGCCCGCAATGAACCGCGAAATGTGGCTAGCGGCACCAACACAACGTAACGTCGCGCAGCTGCGCGACGATGGCGTACGCATTCTCGGACCAGGCAATGGGAAACAAGCGTGCGGCGAGACTGGTGATGGGCGCATGCTCGAACCGCTCGAACTCGTCGCTGAACTCGCAGCATTCTTTCAGCCAAAACCCTTAAAGGGCAAACGCGTCATGATCACAGCTGGGCCGACCGTCGAGGCCATTGATCCAGTGCGTGTGATTACCAATCGCTCTTCAGGCAAGACAGGCTACGCGTTGGCACGTGCGGCATGGGAGGCCGGCGCAGAGGTCACACTTATCTCGGGACCGACTGCCCTCGACGTACCCTATGGCGTGACGCGTACGGTTGTCGACTCAGCCCAACAAATGTATGACGCCGTGATGGCTCAGGTCACGCATCAAGACTTGTTCATTTCTGTCGCTGCCGTTGCTGATTGGCGGGTAGCCAATGTCTCGAACGAAAAGCTAAAGAAAGATGGTTCAGGCGCACCCAAGATCGAGTTCGCGCCTAATCCAGACATCTTGGCAACCGTCGCAGCAATGTCCAAAGGTCCTTGGTGTGTTGGCTTTGCAGCCGAGACCGAGAACCTTGCCCAATACGCCGAAGAAAAGCGCAAACGTAAAGGCATCGCAATGCTGATCGGCAACCTAGCTCAACACGTCATGGATGCGGATCACACGACAGTTTCAATCTTTGATGAAGCAGGCGAACATCGCCTACCAACTAGCTCCAAGCAAGATGTGGCGCGTCAATTGATCGAGGCCATCGCAACGCGCATGCCCCAAGGCACTTAATGCAAGGTTTGATCGATCAGAGTATTCAGTTCATTGAACAGCACCAAGCCTGGGCGGGCTTGGTCGTTTGCTTAATGGCTTTTGGTGAATCTTTATTCATCATTGGGATCTTGTTGCCCGCTACGTTTTTATTGTTTGTTGTTGGCGGCTTGGTCGGGAATGGTACGTTGCCCTGGCTACCGATTCTTGGCTGGGGCTTTGTCGGTGCAGTTGTGGGAGACGCACTGTCTTATTGGCTTGGTTGCTGGGTAGGACCTAAAGTACTTCGCTGGCGCTATCTTAAGAGCCACCGCAAACATGTGGCACGTGCACGTTTATTTTTTTACCGCTACGGCTTTCTCGCTGTTTTGATTGGCCGATTTTTAGGCCCTGTTCGTAGCGTCATCCCAACGGTTGCGGGTGCAATGGGAATGCCTCACGCGCGCTTTCAACTTGCGAACATTCTCTCGGCGGCGGCCTGGATGCCTGCGTTACTCGCGCCGGGATACCTTGCTGCCATTAGTGTTGATGCGGCAAAGCATTCGCAGCATTCGACCATCTACTCTGCAATCGCCCTATGCGTCATTGCTGTGGTGATCTGGGTCACCATCAAACAAAAACGTGCAGTTCAAGCGCGCCGAAAAACTCCCTACCGTCCTATGCGCTAGAGTCCTTATGAAACCAATCGATGTAAAAATTCTCGATGCGCGCATGCGCGATCAACTTCCTAGCTACGCCACACCTGGCTCGGCTGGCCTAGACCTACGCGCCTGCCTCGATCAAGCCTTAACGATTGAGCCGGGCGCTACACACCTGATCCCTACTGGACTGGCGATCCACGTGGCCGACCCCGGTTACGCAGCAGTCATTCTGCCGCGCTCCGGACTTGGACATAAGCAAGGGATCGTGTTGGGTAATCTCGTTGGTCTGATCGACTCTGATTACCAAGGACCTCTGATGGTGTCTGCCTGGAACCGAAGTGCTGTCGCTTATACGCTCCAACCGATGGAGCGGTTGGCACAACTCGTCGTGCTACCCATCGCGCAGGTGCAATTTAATGTTGTAGACGAGTTCGAGCAATCAGACCGCGGCACGGGAGGCTTCGGCAGTACCGGCAAAGGCTAACCCTGCCGGCAAACAGCGCCCGACGGAGCTGCGCGACGCATCAACATCTGTGCAATCTGCTCTGACAGTACTTGTATATTGCGCTGTTGGCCAAGAACGAGCGGTGTCACTCCGACATCCACGGGCTGCACCAATCGAGTAAAGCAGGTAATAGTTGGTTTCCCACCAGCAAACTGGACACGCCAGGCGACGCTCAGCGCAGCGTGTTGACCTGGCACCATATCGAAGCGCTGCGTATCAACAAAAATCTGCGTCACTTTATTATCACGTACACCAAGCGCAAGATTTTGCACTGGAGGCATACCTAGGCGCGCCTCTAAACCCTGCGACAGCGCCGTCTGGATCTGCGCACCTAAAGGCGCAGTCCAAAGATCATCGCTCAGCAACAGCAAATGCCCTTCTTTTTGCTGAGCAACGATTGCATTGCGATCGACTTCTGCCGGGATCGTGACAGCATTGATCGCATAGGGTGCAACCCTAGAGATGTCTGCCACCTTCTGCGAAGCTTGCGGGCTACTTAAGGTGTAGTAATGGGGCGGCGCGCTCGAGCACCCTGCCAACACAACACAACCTGCCACAATCCATGCTCGCATCATTTTGCTGGTGCTCCTAATGTATCTCTTGAGTACGGCTGAGTGCTGCGCCCTCTAATCAACGAATCCGGATTCGCGCTCAGAGACTCTGTCAGATTTGTGAGAGATTTCAAACTGCGTCTGAGGTCTTCCAGCATCGCCTCCGTGTTCGCTACGACCGGACTTCCTGGTGCAATCAGACTATTAAGGTTCTTCGTCGCACGCTCGATTTCGGTTAGCGTACTTGCGAGTTTAGGCGTCACGCTCTTATCCAAATTGGCGCTCAACACACGAATTTGTTTGATCAGTGAATCGAGTTCCTGACCGATTGAGTCGAAAGGAATCTTGTCGAGTTTGCCCACGATACTCGTGACTTGTTGTTGTAGCTTATCCAGATCATCCGAGGGATACGTGGCCATCTTAAAAGGAATCTCAGCAACGGGAGGCTCATCCAGCGGGGCTTGGTGAAAAGTCGCCAACGCAACATAAAGTTGACCCGTTAAAATATTTGATGTCCGCAGTTGCGCACGCATACCCCGATTCACAAGCGTAGTTAGAGACTCTGCAAGGTCGTGTGGGGTGCTGTCTTTCAAGCTCATGTCGGTGTAAACCTTGCCCAAACGCTCCGGGTACAACGTCGCTTCAACCGCTGTGAAAAACTGTCGCGTCGTAATATCTAAATCTAAGGCAACAGAATTAATGATGCCGATATGCACACCATGAAAATCGACGGGTGCACCCTCCTTCAAACCACGCGTAGGCTGATCAAAGCGCATAAAAATTGGAACAGCTATGCCTTCCGGAACTAATTCAGCCGCGCGACGCGATTCATAGAGCTTGAACACATGCTTACTGTCTTGTAGCGCTCGCGGCTTTCCGAACGATGAGAATGACAGCCCCCCTGCAATAAGAGAAACAAGCGATTGGGTATTCACTTGCACGCCATCCGCCGTCAAGGTGGCATCAAAACCGCTTTCGTCCCAGAAACGTGTACTGGCATCGACATATTTGTCGTAGGGGGCATCAACAAAAATATCGAGCTCGACTCCCTTGCCTGAATCAGCAAGTTTGTAACCTGTCACAAGTCCGACTTGGATCCGTCTATAAAAGATTGGAGAACCCGCAGCTAATGACCCAAGATCCGGCGCACTCAAAACGAAATGCCTGCCCGGACGATCGCTGGCAATGGGTGGTGGCTCTTCTAGGCCCACGAACATTTTCTTGGCCGGCTTTGCGTTCGCTGATTTATCGGTGTCTGCCTCGATATAAGACCCAGAAATCAGCGTTGACAACCCCGAGACACCGCCCAAACCTATACGGGGTTTCACAACCCAGAAACTCGTCTCTCCGGTTGCAAAGCTCGCGGCATCGTTAGTCAACTCCGCTTCAACCAGAACCCGATCCCGATCAGCGCTCAGACGGATTTGCCGCACTGTACCGATCACAACGCTGCGATAGCGTATTTGCGTCTTCCCAGCTTCGAGGCCATCAGCACTTTGAAACGTAATTGTGATGCGCGGCCCTTGTTTGGATAGCGTGCTCCAGATAATGGAGCCCCCCACTAAGGCAGCGACAATAGGAATGAGCCAGACCCAGGCCAGATTGCGCTTGGGTCGGTGACCTACGCGCGGCAACGGCTTTGCTGACACAGAAATCGACTGCTCCGGCATGCCGGACTCCTTCAGGGTTGAACGGACAGATGTTTACGAAAACCGGCCCTACGCCAGGCCAAACGTGGGTCAAAACTCATCGCCGCAAGCATCGTCAAGACGACCACCGCACCAAAGGCAACCGCACCCGCTCCAGGTTGAATGGTCAACAACGTACCAAAACGACCTAACGCCGACAGAAGGATAACAACAAATACATCCAACATGGACCACTGTCCAATAAATTCCACCATTCCGTACAAATGCGTGCGGCGACGCAGGGCTCGTCCATTTTTTTGTTGTGCCAGCCAGACTAGCGTGGCCAGGCAGATCAACTTAAAAGAAGGCACCACGACGCTTGCGATAAACACGACCAAGGCAATGTCCCAAGAGCCCATCCCTACGAGCTCAATGACTCCACCCATAATCGTGTGCGCCGAAGCCCCTGTAATCGCGTCTATGCTCATGATCGGCAACAAATTTGCCGGGATATACAAAATCAACGCTGCAAGCAATAGGGCCCAGATCCGCGTAAATTGGGCCGGAGATGGCGGACCCAGCTCGTGTCCTGGCCCGACGGGCAACGCCGCATCAAACGCCATTGTGCGTAATCTGAAGGCAGACAGACGAGACAGCGCAGTTATTAATACCGCCGATACCGCCGTCGCAAACAAACCCACCCCCGGGACAAGCGTGGCTAGCCCCGCTAACTTCACGACCGAAACCAGTACGCCCATTAAAAATACTGGAACCATGCACCAGGGCTTGATACGCTCTAACCACTCGAGCAAGTGATCAAAGTGCGGTGGAAGCCGCCCGCTCACTAACCAACACAGGATCCAGGCTAGCAACCCGAGGTGGAGCGCTGGCAGCACAAAGCCGGCAGCGAGCGTGAGTATCGCAACCTCGGGGTAGCCAGTCTGCCAAGTAATGGTGACAGCGTCAAAAAAGGACGCCGGCTGCGCAGCACCCTGCAGGACTAAGGTTGCCACCGGGTAAGCATTGGCCAAAGCCAAGGTCAAAATTGCTGCGCACACCACCGCGAGCCATGCGCCGGGCGTAAAGGTTGCGTAGGATTCCAATACGCTGTCGCAACGCACACACTGGGCCCATTGCCCTGGACCCAGATTAGGACGCTGATATGACGCGCCGCAGTGATGACACGCGAGCGAGAGCGGCTGCTCCGTCATCAATGCACGAGTTCAGCTTCCTGATCAGACCCTTTAGGAGCATCAGGTGACTTTGGAAGCTTGGCATCAAAATTCAGAACGACCTTGCCCTCCGCATCAATATCCACCAGCACAGAGCCTCCATCGACGAGCTTGCCGAACAGCAACTCATCCGCTAGCGCGCGACGCAGCGTATCTTGAATCAAGCGCTGCATGGGACGCGCGCCCATCAGAGGGTCAA
The DNA here is from genome assembly GCA_903929925.1 of uncultured beta proteobacterium. GTDB lineage: Bacteria > Pseudomonadota > Gammaproteobacteria > Burkholderiales > Burkholderiaceae_B > Zwartia. The sequence goes on from CAIYWO010000123.1 coordinate 21,781, forward strand.
AACCATGCTTGCCGAGGTGTGCGCGAAGCGCATCGGTGAACGAGGCCTCGACACGTTTGTCGTGCAGTTGATCCTCAAGCTGCATCAAGAACTTGTCTACCACACGCAAAATCACGTCCTGATTGAGTGCAGCAAAGGGCACGATCGCATCCAACCGGTTACGGAATTCCGGCGAAAATAATCTCTTGATGTCTGCCATTTCATCGCCGCTCGCGCGCGTATTCGAGAAGCCGATGTTCGGCTTATTGAGGGCTTCCGCACCAGCGTTGGTGGTCATCACCAAAATAACGTTCCGGAAATCAGATTTCCTACCGTTGTTATCAGTCAGCGTGCCGTGGTCCATTACCTGCAATAAGATATTAAATACATCCGGATGCGCTTTTTCAATCTCATCCAACAGTAAGACACAGTGCGGCTGCTTGGTCACGGCCTCGGTCAACAAGCCGCCCTGATCAAATCCAACATATCCGGGGGGTGCACCAATCAGGCGTGAGACTGTATGGCGTTCCATGTATTCAGACATATCAAAGCGCAGCAACTCGACGCCCAGCGTGAACGCCAACTGGCGCGCAACCTCAGTCTTGCCAACGCCAGTTGGACCAGAGAACAAAAAGGCGCCAATTGGTTTTTCCGGACGACCAAGTCCAGAACGCGCCATTTTGATCGCAGCGGCGAGCGCTTCAATCGCATTGTCCTGACCATACACGACTGTTTTCAGATCACGCTCAAGTGTCGCGAGCTTGCTGCGATCATCGCTTGACACCGTCTGTGGTGGGATACGCGCGATCTTTGACACAATCGCTTCGATCTCAGTCTTGCCAATCACTTTCTTTTGCTTAGAGCGCGGCAGCAAGCGCTGCGCAGCACCGGCCTCGTCGATCACATCGATCGCCTTGTCTGGTAGATGGCGATCATTGATATGGCGTGCAGAGAGCTCCGCTGCAGCCGTCAACGCAGCGGCCGAGTACTTCACACCGTGGTGCTCTTCAAAGCGCCCTTTGAGACCACGCAAAATCTGAATGGTTTGCGCAACCGAAGGCTCAACCACGTCAACTTTCTGGAAACGACGCGACAGCGCAGCGTCCTTTTCGAACACACCGCGAAACTCGGTATAGGTTGTCGCTCCAATGCAGCGCAACTGACCCGATGACAACGCTGGCTTAAGTAGATTGGAGGCATCTAACGTACCACCGGACGCAGAACCTGCCCCAATCAAGGTATGAATTTCGTCGATAAACAAAATGGCCTGAGGATTATTACGCAACTGTTTGAGTACGCCTTTGAGGCGTTGCTCAAAATCTCCGCGATATTTTGTACCGGCAAGCAAAGCACCCATATCCAAGGAATACACCTGGGCATCCTGCAGAACCTCTGGCACCTCGCCTTGGGTAATCCGATAGGCGAGGCCTTCAGCAATCGCTGTCTTACCAACACCCGCTTCACCCACCAACAATGGATTGTTCTTGCGACGACGACAAAGCGTTTGAATCACACGCTCGACTTCGTACTCGCGTCCAATCAAGGGATCAATGCGCCCCGCAGTCGCGGCAGCGTTCAAATCTTGCGTGTACAAATCCAAAGGAGATTGTTTGGATTCGCCTTGCTGCTCTTCAGAGCCACCCTGCTGCTCTTTGCTTGTCGCTGGAGCATCGCTAGAGGCTTGCTTACTGATGCCATGCGAGAGAAAATTCACGACGTCCAAGCGCGATACGCCCTGCTGCTGCAGGTAATACACCGCATGCGATTCCTTCTCACCAAAAATCGCGACTAAGACATTCGCGCCGGTCACGGGCTTTTTAGACGCACCACCTGCCGATACGTGCATGATCGCGCGCTGAATCACACGCTGGAATCCAAGCGTGGGCTGGGTGTCGACCTCGGCCCCCGCTGGAATCACAGGCGTGTTATCCGTGATGAATTTACGCAGATTAGTCCGAAGCTCATCCATGTTCGCAGCACAAGCGCGCAACACCTCAATGGCGGCAGCGTTATCTAGAAGCGAGAGCAATAAATGCTCGACGGTGATGAACTCGTGGCGCGCAGAGCGTGCCTCGACAAATGCCATATGCAGACTTACTTCAAGCTCTTGGGAAATCACATTTCCTCCGACATTCTTTCAATTTGTAACACCGTTAATCTGCATTCTATGCTTTTCAGAAACGAATAATCGAACGGCACGTAAAAACCTTTTTTCTTACTCGGAATACCTCCAAGGCATCCGATCATTTTTTTCCTACGAATCACCGGCAGGCTCCATCACACACTGCAAGGGGTGTTGGCGAGCACGGGCGAACTGCGCGACCTGCGCGATACGGCTAGCTGCAATATCGTGCGGGTAAACCCCACAGATACCCTTTCCTTCGTGGTGTACTTGCAACATGATGCGCATTGCCTCTTCATGGCCCTTGCCAAAGAACTTCTGGAGGACCTGCACCACGAACTCCATCGGGGTGTAATCATCATTGAGCAATAGGACCTTGTACATAGGAGGAGGTGCCGTTTTAGCAGCCTGTTTTTCCACGACGAGATCTGGGGGTAAGGACGTGCGTGTAGCCATAAGAGGGAAGCTGTTTTAAAGATAAAAAATTAGGTTTTTTTGTAACAAACTTAACTAGAAACCCGCAAATAACGGCCGATGTTAGGCAAACCGATACTTGACGAATTCACCAAACCTGCCCAATATCACAACACACTCAAGAAATTTTGGGTGTTTGGATATCAAACGCTTGGGCTTACGGCATCATCATAATCTCGCGCGTGCGATTTGATTTGTACAAACTAAAGAAGAGGCAGTCGGCATGTCAGATTCGACGAGTAATGGCCCTAAGGTCACCGGTACAGTTAAGTGGTTTAACGACGCGAAAGGTTTCGGGTTCGTAACACCGGACGATGGTGGTGAGGACTTGTTTGCGCACTTTTCGGCAATTCAGATGAATGGTTTTAAAACTCTGAAAGAAGGCCAAAAAGTTGCGTTCGAAGTCACACAAGGCCCCAAAGGCAAGCAAGCGACAAATATTACTGCCGCTTAATACATAAGGGGTGAATAACCCCTCGGATACTGTTGATGTGTAAATGGCTCTGCCTTTTCAGACAGCGCGGCCTTCGGGTTGCGCTGTTTTCGTTGATTGTCGCACTTGTCACAATCGCTCCCCTTCCCTTTGCGAACGCACAAACAGTTGGACTGTTACCCGTTAAACAGTTAACGGCCGGCATGCATGTGATTCGTGCCGAGGTCGCATCTAACAACGAGACACGCTCCAGAGGCTTGATGTATCGCAAAGAGCTCGCACCCAACGCTGGCATGCTCTTTGTGTTCGATCAACCCGCGGTGCAGTGTTTCTGGATGCGCAACACCCTGATTCCTCTGTCAATCGCCTTTATGACCGATGATGGCACGATCACCAACATTGCCGACATGGCTCCCATGACGGAAAACTCACATTGCTCGAGCGCCCCCGTGCGGCTCGCTCTTGAAATGGAGCAAGGCTGGTTCGCCAAGCGTGGGATCAGCGCAGGCAAAAAAATAGGCGGATTGCAATAATCCGCCTAGCTTCATCCAGTTGAGCGTTTAAACGCGCTCAACAATCAACGCAATGCCCTGTCCCACACCAATACACATTGTGCATAGGCCGTAACGGCCTCCGGTTTGCTCCAGTTGATGCACCGCTGTCATCACTAAGCGCGCACCGCTCGCACCAAGAGGATGTCCCAAGGCAATCGCGCCACCGTTGGGATTGACGCGCGGGTCATTGTCCGCAATTCCAAGCATCCGCAAGACAGCCAACCCTTGTGCGGCAAAGGCCTCGTTCAATTCGATGACATCCATCTGCGACATCTTCAGCCCAGTCATGGCGAGAACTTTTTCAGAGGCAGGTGCAGGCCCAATTCCCATGATCCGTGGCTCGACACCCGCGGTTGCCATAGCGACCACGCGCGCGCGTGGCTTAAGACCATGCAGGCTCGCCGCTTTTTCGTTTGCTACTAGCATCGCGACCGCACCATCGTTGACACCAGACGCGTTACCCGCAGAAACCGACCCACCCTCGCGCACGACACCTTTGAGCTTCGCAAGCGCCTCTAGGCTCGTCTGGCGGGGGTGCTCATCGCGCGACACCACAATTGGATCACCCTTCTTTTGTGCGATCGACACCTTGACGATTTCGCTATCAAAAAAACCAGATTGTTGAGCCGCTGCTGTTTTTTCCTGACTTGCCATCGCGAACAAATCTTGGTCTTCGCGAGAGATCTTGAACTGATCTGCAACATTCTCTGCGGTCTCTGGCATCGAATCTACGCCATATTTCGCTTTCATCAACTTATTCACGAACCGCCAACCGATGGTCGTATCAAAAATCGATGCGCTACGCGAGAAGGCGGAGTCGGCTTTACCCATGACAAAAGGCGCGCGCGTCATGCTCTCGACACCGCCAGCCAACATTAGTGAGGCATCGCCCGCGCGAATCGCACGCGCGGCTGTGCCCACTGCATCCATACCTGAACCACAGAGCCGATTGATCGTGCCGCCAGGCACAACATCAGGCAGTCCTGCAAGCAAGGTCGCCATACGTGCCACGTTTCGGTTGTCCTCACCAGCTTGGTTCGCGCAGCCCATCAGCGCGTCATCGAGTTTGGTCCAATCAACCTTTGCGTTGCGCACGGCGAGTTCGCGTATCGCAATCGAAAGCAAATCATCTGGACGTACGGACGCTAAAGCGCCACCA
>CAIYWO010000124.1 GCA_903929925.1 uncultured beta proteobacterium
ACGGCAACCAGCTTCAATTGTTGTCGCCAATAGAACCCTCGAACGCGCTGAAAATCTAGCGAATCGTTTTTCTGCCAGCACGATGCGTTTAGCGGAGCTGCCTGATCGATTAGCGCAGTTTGATGTTGTGGTGTCCTGTACGGCCAGTACTTTGCCATTGCTTGGTTTAGGAATGGTGGAGCGAGCAACGCGTCAGCGCAAGCGCAAGCCGATGGTCATGGTGGACTTGGCTGTGCCACGCGACATTGAGCCAGAAGTCGCGCAACTTGATGACATTTATCTGTACTCTGTCGACGATCTAGGCGCGGTGGTGCAGAGTGGTACCGATGCGCGACGCGCAGCAGTCGTTCAGGCCGAAGCGATCATTGATGCGCGGGTACGAAATTTTATGCACTGGATGCAGGTACGTGCCAACGTGCCTGTGATTCGTGAGTTGCAGTCGACGGCGCAGTCGATTCAGGCCCTTGAGCTTGAGCGCGCTAAACGACTGTTGGCCAAGGGAGAGTCTCCTGAGGCTGTGCTTGAGCAATTGGCGCATGGGTTAACGCAAAAATATTTGCACGGCACGATGACTGCGTTGAATCAGAGCGACGTGACTGAGCGCCAAGAGCTCTTGCATTGGTTGCCACGTTTGTTTCCTTCGGGTACTGATCGGCGTTAGCGACGCTGTATCAATTGCGTTCTTGCGCCCGACTTGCACTTGTCTGTGCATCCTCCCTCAATAAAATAGTTAAACGATATTTATGAAACCTTCAATGCGCTCTCGCCTAGAGCATTTGTCCCGAAGACTGGTCGAGCTTGACGCCTTACTGGCAGAGCCTGACGCGGCAAACGACATGAATCAGTTTCGAAAGTTATCGCGTGAACGCTCTGAACTTGAGCCTGTGGTCAAAGCTTTTGAGGCGTTTGAATCTGCTGAGTCAGATCTGGCGGGCGCACGAGAAATGCTCGAAGATCCCGAGATGAAGGCGATGGCCTTGGATGAGATAGAGGATTGCAAGGTCCGTATCGAAAAACTGGGCGCTGAGTTGCAGTTACAGCTCTTGCCGCGCGACCCTGATGATGGACGTAGTGTGTTCTTGGAAATTCGGGCAGGTACTGGCGGCGATGAGAGCGCTTTATTCTCTGGCGATCTGTTGCGCATGTACACACGCTACGCCGAGCAGCAGGGCTGGAAAGTTGAATTGATGTCTGAAAGCGCCTCGGAACTCGGTGGTTATAAAGAAGTAATTGTGCGCTTAGACGGAGAGGGTGCTTACGGACGTTTAAAGTTTGAATCGGGAGCGCATCGCGTCCAACGTGTTCCTGCAACTGAGGCGCAAGGCCGGATCCATACTTCTGCATGCACGGTCGCCGTCATGCCCGAAGCCGACGCAGCAACAGAAATCGTGATTAACCCGAGCGAGCTGCGGATTGATACGTTCCGGGCCAGTGGTGCGGGTGGTCAACACATTAACAAAACGGACTCTGCCGTGCGCATAACGCACTTGCCGACTGGTTTGGTGGTGGAGTGCCAGGATGATCGCTCACAGCATCGAAATAAAGACAAAGCAATGCAAGTGCTTGCCGCGCGGTTGAAAGACAAAGTGCAGCGAGAGCAACACGACAAGGAAGCGGCAACACGCAAGAGCCTTGTGGGGACCGGCGATCGCTCTGAGCGCATTCGTACTTACAACTTTCCGCAGGGTCGCTTGACGGACCATCGCATCAACCTGACGCTTTATAAGCTGGGTGCGATTATGGAGGGTGATCTGAGCGAAGTGACCGGTGCTTTAATTGCTGAGCACCAAGCTGAACAACTTGCAGCCCTGGGTGACGACGCATAATGCAGACGGCGCAGTTACTCGCGCAAATCTGCGGTCTGCCTAGGCTTGAGGCGCGCATGCTGCTTGAGCATGTGCTGCAGAGATCGCGAGAATGGCTGTTGGCACATGACACGGATCCAGTTTCCGCTGAGCAGGCTGCCTCATTCTTGACTTTGGCGGCGCAACGGCGTCAGGGTACTCCAATGGCCTATCTGGTTGGCGTACGCGAGTTCATGGGGCATCGATTCGAAGTATCCCCTGACGTATTGATCCCTAGACCTGAGACCGAGCTGCTGGTCGAGCTTGTACTGAAATCTTGTCGCGGCATGCAGCATCCTCGAATACTAGACCTCGGGACAGGAAGTGGCGCGATAGCCGTGAGCGTTGCGCTAGAAAGGCCTGACGCGATGGTCGTGGCATCGGATCAGAGCGTAGCAGCGATTGCGATGGCACAACGTAACGCCCACGCCTTGGGTGCGAAGGTGCAGTTCTGGCAGGGGAATTGGTATGAAGCCCTACCGTCGGAAGGGCAATTTGATGTGATCGTCTCAAACCCCCCGTATATTGCGGCAACTGATGCGCACTTAACGCAAGGGGATCTGCGTTTTGAGCCAAAGGATGCGCTCACCGAGCATGGTGATGGCTTAGGCGCCTTGCGAATTATCGCTACGGGTGCAGTGTCTAGGCTCGCTCAAACGGGCGCCGTTTGGCTCGAGCACGGTTTTGAGCAGGCGTCAGATGTGGCTCAAATCCTCGAAAGTAGTGGGTTTGAAAACGTACAAACATTCCCAGATTTAGCCGGTTTACCCAGAGTCACCGGCGGGACGTTGCGGAACTTATAATTGTTTTATTGTTCTACTAACTTCTTAGAATACTTTTACCGCTATTTTCTAATCAAACTATCTTCTTTGTAGGGTCATCATGAGCGACGTTCAAACATTTATCCGTGAAACCGTAACCAATAATCCAGTGGTGCTGTTCATGAAAGGAACAGCCCAATTCCCTCAGTGTGGGTTTTCTGGTCGTGCAATTGAAATCTTAAAAAGCAATGGCGTCACCAAGCTCGTCACGGTCAACGTGCTCGAAGACGAGGAAGTGCGCAGCGGGATCAAAACTTTCTCTCAATGGCCAACGATTCCCCAGCTGTACGTCGGTGGCGAATTCATCGGCGGCTCAGACATCATGGGTGAAATGAATGCGAGCGGCGAACTGAAAACTGCACTGGTGCAAGCAGGCGCAACCGAGTGAGTAAACGTCGTTTAGTCATCGGCGTCACGGGAGCGACTGGATCGCTCTACGCGATTCGCATGATGCAAACCTTGCGGGCGAATGCCCCGGACGTAGAGACACATTTGATCGTATCGGGTTCGGGCGTTCTGAATATTAAGCATGAGCTTGATATTGGTCGTCACGAGGTTTACGCGCTGGCTGATAAGGTGCACAGCATTCGCGATGTGGGCGCAACTATAGCGAGTGGCGCCTTTGAAACCGCCGGGATGGTTGTCGTGCCCTGTTCGATGCGAACGCTCGCTGCAGTGGCGATTGGATTGTCAGACAACCTGATTACTCGCGCAGCGGACGTGACCCTAAAAGAGCGTCGGAAGCTGGTGATGGTTGTACGCGAGACGCCTTTTAATCTGGCGCACCTGCGAAACATGACGTCTATCACTGAGATGGGAGGCATTATTTTCCCTCCACTGCCTGCGTTCTACCATCGCCCCAAGTCTATCGAGGAAATGGTGGATCACACCGTTTCACGTATTCTTGAGATGGTCGGTATCGATGTGAATGGGCCACGCTGGGCGGGTACCGACGGAGCCTGATCCACGCGCGTCCTGCGTGCGGTCAGGTGTCGTTTCCGGAGCATCAAACGCTGTATCTCCTTGTGGATTCGCAACGCCATCCGGTTTAAGACCCACAAAATCAAAGAGTGTCGTGTCCATCAAATGTGAAGGCGCGATGTTTGCTAAAGCCTTAAAGCTATTCCAGGCACG
>CAIYWO010000125.1 GCA_903929925.1 uncultured beta proteobacterium
ATTCTTGCGCTTGGTCGGCATGTCTTGGCTGGTGCTTGGTGTTGCTGGTCTCTTATTCCGCGTTGGACAACTGTGCATGCGTGATAGCGCTCAAGCAGCCTTTGCGTGGGCTATTAAGATCATTACGGACCCGTTCCATGATATTAAACTGTACTACCGCTCGCCACTGTATCTGCTGCGTGGCGAGCTGATTGATCCAATGCCTCACATACGTCATTCAAAATAATGCGTTAGGCTCTGGATAATTTATGTGTGATTAATTCTTTTACAAGTTGACGCTGAATGGTCTGGTTCGTTTGACCGTTCGGTGTCCACCACCAAGCGTCTTCATGCATTTTCTGAGCGGCCTGCACAAAGCGCGTAACAAACAACTCAAAATCAGCGTCGCTAAAATTCAAGCTGAAAATCATCCTGCCTGTTCCTATCCAGCTCAGCGCAATGCCTTCACGTCTGAGATAGAACTGAAGCATCCAGTTGTAACGGCTTGGGCAGGTGTACAGCACCGTCCAAACTGTCGACATCGCTTCTATACGGACTGGCAAGTTGGCTTGAGCCAATCGTTCATTCAAGAGTGTTGCGCGACGTGTCCAGGTGTTATCCAGCGTGGTGTACAACGTCAGCGCTGGTTCGGACGCTATACGGTCGAGAAATGCACTCATCGCTCCCATGACATACGGGTTGGCGTTAAATGTTCCACGGGCAAAGCACAAATCGGCGGGCTTGGCCTCCTTATACCGTTTCATCAGAGCGTGAGAGCCACACACCACGCCAATTGGAAGACCGCCGCCAAGAGTTTTCCCGTAGGTAACGAGATCGGCATTTATGCCAAAGTACTCTTGTGCACCGCCTCGGGCCAGACGAAAACCAAGGAACACCTCATCCATAATCAGCACGATCCCGCGCGCTGTGCAGACTTCACGCAACGCTTGAAGCCACTTGGTGTAGGCGGCTCGATCGAAGTGCGCGCGACGGCTAGCACTCAAGAGTGTGGAGTCGGTTGGTGCGCTCTGATTAGGATGCATCGCCTGAATCGGATTCACCAACACACAGGCGATATCCTTCCTATTGCGCAATACACGCAAGGTGTTCTCATGCATTTCCCGCAGGGTCAAGGTGTGCGGCGAGGGGGGCATGGGATTGCCTGGGCCGGGCTGTACATCGTCCCACCAACCATGATATGCCGCAGTGAACCGCACCACTTTGTTTTTTCCAGTGCTGTAGCGTGCGACGCGCACAGCCTGCATGACCGCTTCGGTCCCAGACATGTGAAACGAGACCTCGTCTTTGCCGGAAATCTGACGCAAGCGCTCAACGTTGTCGAGTACGCAAGGGTGATAGGATCCCAAAACAGGACCGAGACTTTTTACCAACGCTACGCCTTCGTCGATGCAGTCTTTGTAGAAGTCTTGGCCGAACAGGTTCACGCCATACGAGCCGGTGACGTCGATAAAGGTGTTGCCGTCCAGATCGGTGAGGTTTACGCCCTCACTTTCCTTCCAGAAGCTGCCGAGCGTGACGTGCTCCTGCAAATAGGATCGAAACTGGAAGGGGACACGATATTGGCTAATCAATTGCAAGTCCGAGATCATCGGCTTGACCTGTGCCGTGTGGGCAAGCGTTTGGGGGGAGCTGCTCTTGAGATCGCCGCTCAGTTTGAGCAGAGCGGTTTGTCTTCGTTGTGCGATTTCGCTCGGGGCGCCATCAGCGGCCAGCCACTGCTCTTTTGCGTAGGAATAGCCTGGGATGCGGCTCGTGATGCGCTTAGCCCATCTAAGGTGCCCACCCAGAGAGGGGGACTTCGCAAGAGACAGCTGAAGGCGTTGCCAAACCTTGCTGGCGACAACCCAAATTACGATGAGTGCGATGACGATCTGTACCGTCTGCAATGTATCAAAGGGATATTCGTTCATGGAGCCTCGCATTGAAAGCTCCTTTTTATGAAAATTGGATGACTAAATGATGACTTTTAGTAAACAAATTAGAAACATTGTTCTAAATGAGGATATCAATTTTCTTCTCACAAACCGAATTCCGCGCAAGACGGTTACGCACTTTATGGGTTGGTTCAGCAAAATTCGTATACCTTTGGTCACCAAGGTGTCGATTGGGGTGTGGCGGCTATTTACTGATCTCGATTTGTCTGACGCAAAAAAGATAAAGTTTGATAGTTTGCATGATTGTTTCACCAGAGAGCTTAAAGAAGGAGCTCGAGCCGTAGATGTAGGCCCTCAGGTGTTGGTGAGCCCAAGTGACGCGATTGTCGGTGCGTGTGGGCAGGTAGTCGACGGACAGCTATTTCAGGCGAAGGGATTTCCCTACACGTTGCGTGATTTGCTGGGTCAAGCGGAAGATGTGAGTGCCTGGCAAGACGGTTGTTTTGTGACTCTCCGGCTGACCTCCGCCATGTACCACCGCTTTCATGCGCCCTACGACGGTGTCATACGCAAGGTCGTCTATATGTCTGGGGACACGTGGAATGTGAATCCGATTGCGCTCAAGCGTGTTGAAAAACTATTTTGTAAGAATGAACGTGCATTGATCGCAATGAACATTGGAGCGCAAGGCTATCCGGTCGCTCTCGTACCTGTTGCGGCAATTCTCGTGGCGAGCATTCGCTTGCATGCAATCAATACCTTGTTTTGCGCGAGCTATCAGGGTGAAACGACTATTCACTGTGAACACACGTTCGAGAAGGGACAGGAGCTAGGGTGGTTTGAGCATGGATCAACGATCATCGTCTTTGCGCCCAAGGGGTTCTCGTTGAGTCCGGAAATCGAGAGTGGCACTGTGCTGCGAATGGGTCAGCCCCTGATGCAGTTGCCCCCAAATCAATCGATCTGCGGCGCTGGCAACGTCCCTATTGCGGGGGAATCTCAATGACACGAGGCTTTTATTATGTGATTGGAGCGCAAACTTTTTCTGCACTTGCAGATAATGCCTTGTTTATTGCCGCAATCGCACTCATTCAGCAGTTGTCCGGTCCTGACTGGATGGCATCCATCATGAAGTGGTGGGTGGCAGTCGGGTACGTGGTGCTAGCAGCTTACGTCGGAGCGTTTGCAGATACACATCCCAAAGGCAGAGTGATGCTCTGGACGAATTCGCTGAAAGTTGTTGGATGTGTATTAATGTATTTTCATGGCGCACTTGACCTAAGTGGAGACGGTCAAATAGCGCTAGTTTGTGTCGCCTTTGCAATTGTTGGAATCGGCGCGGCTGCGTACTCACCCGCGAAATACGGCATCATTACTGAAATGCTTCCACCCGCAGACTTGGTAAAAGGCAATAGTTGGATTGAGGGGATGACGGTCCTTTCTATTATTCTGGGAGCTGTGCTGGGTGGAATTCTGATATCGCCTTCAGTTTCGTCCTGGCTATTGGCGCAGCCGATTATTGAGTCCCTCGCGACTTCACCAGCTGAAGCGGCCATTGTTGTGATTGCTGTCTTGTATGCAATTGCAGCATGGTTGAATTTTAAAATCCCGGACACAGGGGTGCGTTATCCAACGCAGTCCTTCAATCCCTTGACTTTAAATCGTGTCTTTTTTCGCTATGTGGCGATCCTGTGGCGCGACAAGCTTGGACAAATTTCACTCGCGGTCACGACCCTATTCTGGGGGGCTGGTGCAACCTTGCAGCTTGTGGTGATTGAGTGGGGCAGGGTACAACTCAACTACCGTTTAGATCAGGCAAGTGTTTTGATGGGTGTGGCAGCTCTTGGAACGATTTTTGGTGCGATTGCAGCATCCAAAGTTAGCATTCAACGATCGTTATCGGTGCTACCTGTGGGCGTGGCGATGGGGTTTGTCGTATTGCTCATGCCCCTCGTCGATTCAACCTGGACGGTGTACGCCTTGTTATTGTTAATTGGGGGGCTGTCTGGATATTTTGTGGTGCCCATGAATGCCTTGCTTCAGCATCGAGGGCATGTGCTGCTTTCAGCGGGGCATTCTATTGCAGTCCAAAACTTTAACGAGCAACTGAATATTCTTGCGATGGTCTCGATCTATACCATTTTGCTTTGGTTGGAAATACCGATCAATACAATTATCGTTGCGTTTGGCTTGATGGTAGCCGTGTTGATGTTGGTGATCCTTCGCTGGAACCACCTAAACCATAAAAGCTGTCCCCATCTGTATCACCAAATCGGGGACGCAGGCCACGGTCGGTCGTTGTAGATTAGGCTGAGCCGTTAGAGGTCAAAGCCAAAGTGGCGCCGGTAACGAGCCCCCATGTTGTCGAGAGACAGAAGCATTGGAAAATCCGCGGTGTTGAAGTCAGGATCCCAGGCGGGCGCACCACAGATTTGTGCGCCCAGTTTTTGATAGCCTGCCAAGAGCGCGGGCGCTTTTGCTGGTAGAGCACTATCCAGTTGTTCAACGGGGTAGCGATTATGCGGAGTCACGCGCATCGCACCCGGGTGCATGACTGCTTCGCGCACATCGCGCCAGACCTTTGCTGCAGTGACGCCATCGTCGCGCAGGCTGACGCTTGCACATCCAAAGACGTGTTGATGATTGCCGCGCTTTAGTATTTCAGCCAGCCCTGACCAAAGCATCATCAGTGCCCCCCCTTGGCGATAGGACTCGTGAATGCATGCTCTCCCGAACTCGACGAGTTGCGCTCGAATCTCACCTAGACCAGACAGATCGAACTCTGATTCCGAGTAGTATCCGCCTGCGCGTTTTGCATTTTCTGGGGTCAGCACGCGGTAAGTTCCGATAACTTCGTCCGTGTCTAGGTCCTGCACCATCAAATGGTCGCACCAGCGATCGAAGGCATCGCTGTCCACTCCAGGGGTGTTTGAATGGAAGGCTGCGCCGTATTCACTCTTGAAGGTGTCGTAGCGTAGTCGTTGAATAAGATCTAGCTCTTGTGTGGTTTGAGCTAGTCCGACCACTAAGCTGCTGCGCGTGGTCGTTATGCTGGGAGGATTGATAAAACTTGAGGTGCTTCGTACAAGTTCAAGCATCGAGTCAGTCTCCTGTGATGCCCGTCATTGTGAGAACGGTATGTTTCAAAAAAGTGACGAATTAATGAAATATTTGTGATTTTGTATTGGAATTTTTTGGTGGGACTTTTGTTGATTTTTGTCATGTCCTCGTCACATGTCTTTGTTGCAATACTTTTTTTTAAAGGATGCTGCCATGTCACGCGATTCAGACGATCAGAACGTTAATCTCTCGGGAAACACTTGTTTCCAAGAGGTGCTATCTCTTGCGATTGAAAATCGCGGACGCCGAAATATCATCAAAGGGGGGTTTGGGTTGGCTACCCTCGCAGCGTTTCCAGTGCTTGCGCAGCCTTCAAGAGCCACTTCGCAAGCCTTACCCACCGCGCTGGCTTTCCAGTCGGTTGGTAAAAGTCTGCTTGACCAAGTGAGTCTGCCCCCAGGCTACCGGTTTACGATTTTGCATGCCTCAGGTGATCCAATTGATGCGACGGTAGCGGCTTATGCGAACGACGGTTCCGAGAAGGATGACTGGGCGCATCGGATCGGCGATCATCACGACGGGATGGATATTTATTACATCGATGAGGCTGGGCGCTACTCGCCCACCGCGACGTCCAAGGCCGTGCTATGTGTAAACCATGAAAGCTCTGCCGATTCACA
>CAIYWO010000126.1 GCA_903929925.1 uncultured beta proteobacterium
ATCAACTGCTGGGCCTGTATCTGTTGGCAGTGCATTGACCGATCGCGCCTAGCCATCCTTGCAATGTGCAGTCACAGCCTAGTGCACCACGAAACAGCTTGGGTTAGTTCAACCTCCCCTCGCGTACCAGCAGCCAGCTCCAGTGCATCATCAGAGACATCCTGCACAACAACTTCGTCCATTTCAATGTTCATATCAGACTCCAAGGTCAACCGCTATCGGCGCAGCTAGCGCTGTTCCCAGAAATGGCTTAGGCGCAGCAACAGACGGTTCAACAGCGTGGCGCAGTACTAATTAAACTGTCCTCCCCAAAAGTTGGACAGTTTAGGTTAGCACTAGGGATTGAGCTCAGCAATCAACCGCTCTCAACCACATGTAATTCCGTGGTAGCCCAAGGTGTAATAAATCCCCCCCTGCGCCATACCAGCACTCAACTCCAATGCATCATCGGAGACATTTAGTTCAACCACTTCATCAAGTTCAATATTCATAGCAGACTCCAAGCTTGAAGGGCTTCCGGCGTGCTGGGCACTGACACCGAATACCCAGGGGTTATAAAGCAAACGTTTAATGGGCGTCAAATATTATTTGCCAAGCCGCTTAATTCACTTTAATGCCGGCTTTTTCAACGACCGGTTTGTACATTGCTAGATCACGTTTGATCTCATCACCAAACTGCGCAGGCGTTGTATTTGCTGCTTCGATTCCAGAGCCAAGCAACTTTGCTTTGACCGTGGGCTCCTGCAAGACGGCATTGATCTCTTTGTTTAGCTTGGCAACGATGGCAGCGGGTGTTTTTGCTGGCGCCATGACACCGACCCATGAGTTCAGTTCAATCCCAGGGATACCCGCCTCTTTAAAGGTGGGAATGTCTGGGTAGGCTGCCGAGCGGGTCGCACTTGGTACGCCCAGAGCCACGAGGGTCCCCGCTTTTAAGTGTTGATTGATCGAGGCAGCCGAGGCGAACGTCAAAGGAATGTGTCCGGCCAAAGCGTCAGCGACCGCAGGACCACCGCCTTTGTACGCGACGTGGACAAAGTTGGAATTGGTCTGTTGCTTGAGCAGTTCGCCTGCTAAGTGCACGAGACTGGCGTTGCCTGAGGTTCCGTAGGAAAGGCCACCTGAAGTACTGTTAGCCAACGCTACAAGTTCTTTCAATGTCTTTGCCGTGAGTTTAGGATTGGCTGCCAAAATAATGACCGAGTTACCAATCTTTGCAATCGGTTCAAAATCCTTTACCGGATCGAAGCCAATTTTCGAATACGCATGGGGGTTAATGACTAAGGTGCCGTCCAATGCTAAAAACAGCGTGTAGCCATCGGGCGCCGAGGTGGCTACCTGCTGAGCACCAATATTACCGGAGGCACCGGGTTTGTTTTCAACAATGACTTGTTGGCCGAGTCGTTTGGATAAGCCCTCGGCGATGATACGACCACTTGTATCAGTGACTCCGCCAGGTGCGAAAGGCACCACAAGCTTAATGGCTTTAGTCGGGAATGTGTCTTCCGCTTGCGCTTGCGCGTTGCCGCTTGTTAGGCCAACCCCCGTCATTGCTATGAGCGCTGCACAGATTTGTTTAATACATAAAGTTTTCTTCTTCAATTTTGTCTCCTCAACAAAAACCTATGAATGATCGGATCCCCAAAAGGATAGTGGTTTCCTATACAACCAAGTGGGTGAGGGTTGAATTTCAGCAACAGCAGACAGTTCCGACATGTTGAAAACTGATAGATGTTATTTCGGACAAACGTACATCCAGCCTGAAGTTGGCGCGGTGTAGGTTGGGGCGCTATGGGCAGCCAATTCCAATGTGTCATCGGAAGCAATCATTACAACAACTTCATCAAGTTCTATGTTCATAGCAAACTCCAAGTTTGATGGCACGACGCCTACGTTTATACCGGTCACCACACAATCATAGCCGACTGCAGCTGAATATTTACACTACTTTGTATTGTATAAAGCCTTATGCAAGATATCTCTGTGAGTTGATTCGTCAATTAGGAAACTATTCATGAGCACTTCAAAAGCAAAACACAATAAAGTCATGATTACCTGTGCGGTGACGGGCGCAATACATACGCCGACGATGTCGCCCCATTTGCCTATCACGGCGGATCAAATTGCGGATGCTGCATTAGAGGCGCATGCTGCGGGCGCGGCCTTGGTACACCTGCATGCGCGAGACCCGATCAATGGTCGTCCTGATCAGCGCCCTGAGGCCTTCACGCCTTTTTTGAAGCGCGTAAAAGACAATAGCAATGTCGTGATCAACATTACGACTGGTGGTGCTCCAACGATGAGTGTGGAAGAGCGCCTCAAACCCTGCGCATATTTCAAACCTGAGGTCGCCTCTTTAAACATGGGTTCAATGAACTTCGGTTTGTTCCCGATGTTGGCACGCTATCCAAAGTTTCAATTCGATTGGGAAAAGCCTTATTTAGAAGAGTCGGATGACAGGATCTTCAAAAATACGTTTCGCGACATCGCAAATATTCTGACAACGTGCGCGGCCAATGGCACCCGCTTTGAAATCGAGTGTTACGACATTGGGCATCTGTATACGTTGCGTCACTTTGCAGATCGTGGTTTAGTCAAACCACCATTCTTCATTCAATCCGTTTTCGGTATCTTGGGTGGAATTGGACCGCATCCCGAAGATGTCGCCCACATGAAGCGGACAGCGGATCGTTTGTTCGGTGACGATTACTACTGGAGCGTCTTGGGTGCAGGGCGAAATCA
>CAIYWO010000127.1 GCA_903929925.1 uncultured beta proteobacterium
ACCGTGCTCGATGCTCTTGGACGCCCGATTCAAGCCACTTGGGCGCGACTACCTGAGGACACAGCGGTCATTGAAATGGCTTGTGCCGCAGGCTTAGAGCACATTAAGCCTGCGGACCGCGACCCCATGCATGCAACAAGCTACGGTGTCGGCGAACTCATACGCTATGCGCTAGATTCGGGCGCACAACACATCGTGCTGGGCTTGGGCGGCTCAGCGACTAACGATGCCGGCGCCGGGATGCTCGAAGCTCTGGGTTTAAGGCTTCTGGACCAACATGACAAACCTCTTATTCGAGGGGGACTTGCGCTCGCGCAACTCGCCAAACTCGATGCCAGCGCACTCGACCCTCGACTGGCCAACATTCGTGTCACGATCGCCTCTGATGTAAACAACCCCTTATGCGGTGCCAAAGGTGCCTCAGCGATCTTCGGGCCACAAAAGGGAGCAACCCCGGCTCAGGTACAAACACTTGATGCCGCACTCAATCATTTTGCGGATGTCTGCGCTCAAACGCTTGGTCGCGACATGCGCAATGCTCCAGGCTCAGGCGCTGCAGGAGGCCTAGGCTTTGCAGCACACGCCTGGTTGCGTACCACGTTCAAACCCGGTGCCGAAGTCGTTGCAAATATCGGCGACTTAGCGCGTGCTGTACAAGATGCAGATTTAGTCATTACCGGCGAGGGGCGCATGGATGCGCAAACCCTGCTGGGCAAAACACCGATGGGTGTCGCCCAGATCGCCAAACAAGCGGGCGTTCCCGTCATAGCGATCGCAGGATCCTTAGGTGATGGCTATCAAGCCCTATACGAAGCAGGTATTCATGCTGCATTCAGCCTCGCGTCTGGCCCCTGCACGCTTGCTGACGCTTGTCAGCAAGCCGCCGTCTTACTTGAGGATCGCGCACAAGACATCATGCGCGTCTGGCTTGCAAGTCGCCTAACCGCGAATACCTGAACTGACTAAAGCGTCCGCCATCCCAACGAAGCCAGAGACCGACACCTGCTCGGCACGCCAAGTCGGAAGAACACCAAGCGTCTCCCAAGGGATCAAGGAAGTCCACTCTCCCATCACACCGCGGAGCATTTTGCGGCGCTGAGAAAAGGCGCGCTGCACGACGGCAGCGAATAGTTTTTCGTCGAGCGCACGTACGCGCTCATTCCCACGAGGGATCATTCGAACAATCGCAGAGGTCACCCGCGGAGGTGGATCAAACGCCTCGGGCGCGACATCAAATAACTTATGAATTTGGTAGCGGTACTGCAACATCACACTCAGCCGGCTGTATTCCGAACTGCCAGGCTCTGCCACCATTCTGTCCACCACTTCACGCTGGAGCATAAAGTGCTGATCTTGTACCTGATCAGCACACTCCACCAGCGCAAAAAGCAAAGGACTGGAAATGTTGTAGGGCAGGTTGCCAACAATACGCAAGCCGGAACCAAACTGAGTGAAGTCCACCTGTAAGGCATCCGCCTCGACCACAGTCAATCGATCAGCAGAGAACCGCTGCCTGAGTCGGGCAGCAAGGTCGCGATCGATTTCGATTGCAGTGAGTTTCTCGAGCTGATCAAGCAGCGGAGCCGTCAGCGCAGACAGCCCCGGCCCGATTTCAATCATAGCGTCGTCACGTTTCGGTGTGATCGCTCTTACGATGGCATCTACCACTGCCAGATCAACCAGAAAATTCTGGCCGAAGCGTTTGCGCGCCTGATGTGCAGTCACGCGTTAGTTCCTGTTCAGCCGTTCTGCTTTCTCAAGACGGTTGTCGATATAAGACTGGTTTCGCACACGCTGCAACCACGCATCAAATTCTGTTTCGGATCTCTGCATAAATAGCCGCTGACGAACTTGATTACGCAAAAACTGATCAGCCATATCTTGCGTGCGACGACCGTCAACCAAAATCAGATGCCAGCCAAACTGACTCTGAACAGGCGGACTCACCTCACCTACTTGCAAGGCATTCATGGCCTTTTCAAAGGGCGGAACTGTTTCACCTGGGTTGAGCCAGCCTAAATCGCCACCTTGCGGCGCAGAGGAATCATTCGAGAATCGTTTAGCCAAATCACTAAACGACTCCCCGCCCTGAACAATACGCTGCCTTATATCTGCCAAGCGTTGACGCGCAACATCGTCCGTCATGACGGCTGAACTCTTCAACAGGATATGACGGGCTTGCGTTTGCTGGACGGGCATCGGTCCTTTTGGCAACTGAGTATCCGGTCCTGTCGGTGCAGGAGGCGGAGGTGCTTGTTGGGCTTGCGGCGGCGGCTCGCCACCCGCGCGACCCACCACCTTCAGAATATGAAAACCATTCGGGCTTTGAATGATATTGCTGATACGTCCATCCGGAACACTCGCAACTGCCTTAAGAAAAAGGTCTGGCCAGCCATTTAATGGCCGTACCCCGAGATCACCACCAAGACTAGCTTCCGGCCCGTCGGACGAAGCCTTGGCTACACTTTCAAAACTTTCGCCCTTACGGACACGCGCTAACAAGTCCTGCGCTTTTTTACGTAACGCAGCTACTTCATCTGGCGAAGACCCCTCGGGCACTCGCACCAAAATCTGCGCAATGCCCATGATCGCTGGTTGCACGGCCTTAGGTTTTGGCGGCGGCGGGGGTGGCGGCGCCGGAGCAGGTGTCGGTCTCACTGCTGGCAAGCCTCCTGCCTCTCGTGCCTTTTGCTCACGCAAAAAAGCGTCGACTTCAGCATCCGTGATCAGAATCGTACGATCGACCACCGTCTGCCTGAGCCGCTCAAGCAACAACTCGCGACGGATAAGATTTTCGTAGTCAGACCAAGGCACACCTGAGGCCTGCAGCTGCTGTCGAATTTGAGCAACTGTTACGTTATTACGCTTAGCAATCGTCTCGATCGCAGCATTAATCATGACTGGCGTGATCTGAATATTGAGCCGACGGCCCTCTTGTAATTCAAGTTTTTCAGTGATCAGTCGCTGCAGAACCTGAGGCTCTAGAACGTTATCTGGCGGCATTTGTATGCGCTGTGCTGCCATATCTCGTTTAGCCAGACGCACGCGTGCATCAAGTTCGCGCCGCGTAATCACCTCTTTGTTCACAACCGCAACAATCGTATCAGCGTCGCGTTCAGTCCCAGCTGCAGCGGCCTTAGGCGGTGTCGACTGGCGTGCCGCCCCACCCGAAGCTGGCTGCGCAAACGCAGAGGCGCACAGCGTCGCACCTGCACACACTCCAATAAGCGCTATCCAATACCGGAAGGTTTTAACTACTTGCATCATTCGTACCTTTCAAATTTACTCACACTCGGAACAGGTGGATTGATCGGCTCATAATCGGGAATACTGCGCCCGATTATGCCCATAGGGTTTTGACCTAAGTTGCCCAATCCGCCGAGCTCCAGCTGGAAAAATACTGCGCTGTTTGTTTGATCTACGCTGACCACATACCGCTGGAAAACCACGCGTCCGGTCCAGCAGCAATCTCCTTTGTACTCCAAACCAATCACGCCTTGCGTCACTTTTGGCATTGCGATGAGATTCGATGGATCAATCACACTGGGCGCATTTACTTTGTTAAAAGAATAATCGACGCGTCCGATGGAATACCACTTCTTAGTGAGCGGCCACTGGAAACCAGCACTCACCTGGTTTTGTCCCTGGGGCTGATAGAGAGACGCGGGCGGCGGGTTCACCTGATAGCGATAGGATAGCGCGAGTGTCGCCAGACGCTGTGGTCGCCAGCGACTTATGATCTGAGCACGACTGAGCTCACTCTTGTAAGGGTTGTACTGAAACAGTGAAGACAAATTCAAGGTGTCAGTCAAGGCAGCACTACTACCAACTAGGAACTGCGACTTTGTATTGGTACGAGCAACCTGAAACGGCAGCGTAACGTACTGATCTTCAAAGTAAAACTGCTGCGCAACCGACAATTGAAAACGTTCAAAACCACTATTTGCATCCAGCCAGCGGCTAGTCAGTCCTAAGGTCGCCTGGTTTGCATTGGCAATGCGATCAAAGCCAGTGAAAATATTTTCCTGATAGGCCGAAGAGAAACTAAAGTCAGCCATCGTCGTATCGTAGACAGGGAACTGGGACTGATCTCGGTAAGGCACTCTCAGGTAGTAGGCCCGTGGCTCAAGCGTATGCAGCGCAGGCTTGCCAAAGAATGTTGTGTCACGCTCAAAGGTCATCCCCGAATCCACGGACATGATGGGCAATACACGAGAGTTTGACGACTGGCCGTAGCCATACCAGTTCTCAAGACCGTACCATTCAGTCTGGTACTGCGCCATAGTCAGTGCAGCTTTCGGTGTGATGTACCAACCAGGCTTGACGATTGGATAAGCAATCGAGTTGTATGACAAAGCGCGTTGGCCATCAGGCTTCCAGCGCAGCGACCCCGCCGGACCATACGCAAAGCGCTGATCGGTCGGCATTTGAAACTTGGTTAAAGAGTTTTGACTTTGCAGATCGAAGCCATAGACATCAAAACGCCCACCATTGACGGTGTACTCAGGAACCTTGTTGTACTGCGGCGTAACGTAGGTTCCGCTCGGCCGGATCGTTTGAAACGTTACCACTTGTGCCATGGTGTTCCAATACTCGTTGGACCAACCAGTGCCTACTTGCCGCGGCAGCGCCGACACTGTGGCCTGGTTAATCCCGAGATTGGCAAAATCCTTGAAATAGTTATCGTCCGACACGCCACTCGCGTTGTAGCCGCCATAAAAACCATTGCCAAAGCGCTGTCCATACTGCGCCGAATACAACCAACGATCCTGCCCAGTCTGGATGTCATTTGGCAAGTATGTGCCGGCCGCGACACCAGAGTAACTCTCACCCATGTAGCGAAATTCACTACCTAATTGCGCGCCACGTTTTGTCATGGTGCGCAACTGCGCGGTCATATCGTAATTAGGCGCAATATTGAAATAGTACGGCTGGGTGTAGTCAAAACCAGTATTGGTGGTGTTGCCGAAAGTCGGAAGGAGCAAACCA
>CAIYWO010000128.1 GCA_903929925.1 uncultured beta proteobacterium
CAGCCCGTTTTAGTCCCGGTAGCTTGCAGCCACAAGTTCGAAGTTAAAGAGCCTGCAATCTAGCGCACCGTTAAACACGGGTGTACGTCGGTTCGCCTTCAGACGCAGATGCTTGGGCAGATCAAGATCCGACGTGATGATGTTGACTTGCCAACCCGCAAACTCGCGTTTGAGATTTGCAGACCACTCTCGCCAGAACTCCAGATCTTCTTCATCCAGGCGCTCACCATAAGGGGGGTTGGTCACAATCCAGCCTGCCGCTGCTGGTGCGATGGCATCGCGAGCATCCCCGAGCTCAAACCGAATGGTGTCTTCGGTCAGATAGGCACGCTCGGCATTGCGCTGCGCTGCTTCGATTGCCAGTGGGTCAGCGTCGATGCCGATGAGTGGAGTTTCGAGTTCGGGGAGAATGCGGCTGCGTGCTTCCTCTTTGACATCTTCCCACTGGTCCGCCTCATGATCCCGCAGACGCTCAAAGCCGAAGGGGCGAGTGATGCCAGGGGGAACACCTAAGGCGATCCAAGCGGCTTCAATCAGTATCGTGCCACTGCCACAAAAGGGATCAAGCAACGCAGCTTCCGGATCCCAACCTGAAAGTGCGAGCAGGCCTGCTGCGAGGTTTTCGCGCAGCGGTGCATCGCCCTTGTCGAGACGCCAGCCACGCTTAAACAGCGACTCACCCGACGTGTCTAGATAAAGTGTTGCGGTATCTTGCGATAAAAACAAATGTACGCGCGCATCGGGACGTACCGTATCAATCGAAGGACGCTCACCCTCAAGTTCGCGCAAGCGATCACAGATGCCATCCTTAGCGCGTAGGTTGCAGTACTGCAAGCTTTGCATCGGGCTCTTGACCGCGGACGTGTCTACACGCAAGGTGTGCTCAGCGCCGAACCAACGCTCCCAGGCGATGCTACGTGCAAGCTCTAGGATATCGTCCTCTTGCTGCACGGGAGCCTGCCCGACCCGCACCAGAATGCGGGTGGCGAGGCGTGAATATAAGTTGGCACGCTGGATGCCCGACCAGTCTGCTACAAAATGACAGCCCGCACGCGTGGCTGACACACCGTCATAGCCCAGTGCGCTGAGCTCGGCGGCAAGCGCTTCTTCGAGTCCAACAGGGCAAGGTGCAAACACATAAAAAGTTTCCACTTCAGTGCCTTGTGGCACATACAACGTGTTCTCTGCAACAACCAACGTCTTCTCTGGCACAAATATTTTTTCATCTGTGTTGTGCCTCCCCCTGACTTGCGGCAATGCTTTGGGGCCACTACTTCGAGGAGAACGCGTTTTTGGAGGTGCGGCAGTATAGGTCGATGCAAATTGCTCAGCCTGTGGCGCTGCCACTTCAGGCGTGAGTTCTGTCGAACGTTTAACTTTGTCCTTAGCAAGCTTAAGTTGTGCAACCTGTCGCCCGCGCGCACCTGCACGCAAGCGAGGCTTGTCATCACGTGCGCTTGGGGTCGCCACCGTACGTTTTTTTACGCTCAGTGTGGCGCGCTTTGGGTCCTGCTCAGACATAGTGGTTCTTTAAAAAGGCTTGACCACGACAAACGCTGTCGCGGCAGTCAGGATCAATACTGGAACTTCATTGAACCATCGATAAAAAATGTGTGAGCGCGTGTTGCGACCGGCTTCAAATTTGCGCAGCAATACACCGCAACCATGATGGTAGCCAAGTGCCAATACAACGAGTACTAACTTGGCATGCATCCAGCCGTTACCAGGCCCACGTCCGATGCCATACCCGATATAGAGCCAGAGACCTAAGAGCACTGCCGGAACAGCGAGGATGGTCATGAAACGAAATAG
>CAIYWO010000129.1 GCA_903929925.1 uncultured beta proteobacterium
ACATTCCCTACAAAGGCACAACACCGGTCATCAATGACATCATTGGTGGTCGCGTGGAAATGATGTTCTGTAACTTGCCTGTCTGTTTGTCACTGATCAAGTCAGGCAAACTGACAGCACTCGGCGTCACGTCCGCCAAGCGCTCACCGCTGTTGCCTGACGTTCCAACGATTGCCGAAGCAGGCTTGCCTGGCTTTGACGTGAGCGGTTGGTTCGGCTTGTTTGCGCCAAAAGGCACGCCACCGGACATCGTGGCCAAGCTCAATGCTGAGACGGTCAAAATCCTGAATGATCCTCAGTTCAAAGAAGAATTCTTGAGCAAGGGCGCCGTCACGATTGGCGACTCGTCAGAAGCCTTTACCAAGTACGCGGCAGACGAACGCGTACGCTGGGCCAAGATCATTGCAGACGCAAAGATCACGTTGGAGTAACGTAAACCGCCGGCTAAGACTGTGATCGCATACCGCAGTCTTTAGCCTGACGCGCCTCAAACTGCATGCAGCGCTCGTCATGTTTAAAGCCACGTATGCCGCCCCGGACGGTACCTGGCTCACAGCTTCGGTACAAATCTCGCCAAGACTCAGGCATCTGATCACTATCTGGTGGCGCAATCCAAAGCCGGTATAGCAATCTTTTTTTAGCTGGGTCTTCATGATCCACGAACTCAGTACGCGAATGCAACGTCACATGACTGCTAATGATCTGCACATCACCTGGCTCAAGCCACATCTCGTAAGCGACATCGGGGCGACGCATCACTTGATCGAATTGCTCCAACGCGGCGAATTGCTCGGGCTTTAACTGCGGTGCGCCTTCAATTTTTTGCGCGCTCCGCACACGATTCCAGTTCCAGCGACCAAACCACTTGCCCTTGCATTCTGAAAAAATCGGCATCACTACGTAAGGGCCTTCGTCGGGCGCCTGCTCGCCTTGACGGCTAAACGCAATGGGTTCATACAACCATTTAACTTGGTCCGGATATTCACGCACCATCACATCGTGTCCAGCCATCGAGCTACTGATAATGGTCTTGCCGCCAGACACCGCTTTGTTAAAACAGCTCAGAAAAATGATGTCGGACGAATCTGTATGAAAATCTAGATCCGCATTCGAGGAATAGCCCCTGCCTGTACCCGTTCGGTAATCCATCCCTGCATCACGTACGGCGGAGATGTATTGCGTCTCTTTGCCCTGCGGACGAGGGACTCCAGAGTGCAAACCAAGCCCCCACGTCAAAATCTCAAACTGATGTGCAGTGAGTTCTTCCCGTGGCAGACCTTTGATCAATGCGACTCCACGCCCGCGTTTGACCTCTTCTAGCGCAGCCGACAGGATCTGTAATGTTTTGCTCCAAGCAAAATCCGCAGGACTGTAGTCGAACAAGGTTTTATTGGTATCTGCGATGGCGATAACTGTTCGCACCATTTCCTGACGGGTCTCGTCGTCAACCCTAAATATCCACCGCTGATCGTTCTGCAGATCAGCTGTACGCCAATTTGAAGGGTGTTGTAAGGAAAGCATATCATCGCTCCAACTTTTTGATTATCCGATACTCGAAACTAAACCGCCAACATTCCACTAGCGCCCAGCACAGCCCCAATCCCGAGCAACCAAAACATATTGATTTTGGTGCGCCACACAATAAGCGCCACCACGGCCGTCAACACCCACAGCGGCCAGTCGTGCACACCATCGGTGTTCGCTGTCGCCAGCAACCAACCTGACGCCACCATCAACGACGTCACAATTGGGCCCATGCCCTGCTTAAAGGCACGCACGGCGCGCAAATCCTTATTACGGTGCACCCAGCTCGCAGTAATGAAGATCAAGGTGGAACTCGGAACCAGAATCCCGATCATGCTGATCGTCGCCGCAAACAGTGCGGGGCCGAAACCGCCTGCATTCAGACCGATATTCCAGCCAATCAAGGCTACGAATAAAACGTTTGGTCCAGGCGCCCCCTGCGCGATCACGACTGACGCACTGAACTGTGCATCGGTTAACCATTGCTCCTGCGTGACAAGGTGGTGGTGTATTTCAGGCAACATCACCAACGGTCCGCCGACGGACGTCAACGAGAATTGCAGGAAATATCTTAAAAGATCAAACCAGTCCGACCACTGCATCACAATGCTGATTGGCGGATTCATGGCTTTGCCTTCTTCGCGGCATCTTTAAGCTTGAGGTACGCGATCACACAGCCAATACCACCGAGCCCGAGCAAGACATACGTCATCCGCCATTGCAACAACGCTGTACCGACAAAGCTTGCGATACCCAATATCGCGCACAGTACGGGTCCTAAGATATTATTTTTTAACCCGGACAATAACTTAATACCTGTTGCAGTGATCAGACCGGCAGCGACCGCACCCATACCACGCAAGGCTGCAATCACTTCCGGATGGTGTCCAAAAAATGTGTACGCAACGGCCAGTAGCAACACAATCACAGACGGCATGGCGAACATGCCCACCACCGCAGCGACTGCTCCACGCCAACCAAAGTAGCGTGAACCGACAATGACAGCGATATTCAAAGCAGGCGGGCCGGGCATGGTGCGCGCTACCGCCCACTCTTCAATGAACTCTGAGCGGGTGAGCCATTTTTTCTTGTCCACCATCTCGCGCTCGATAAACGCGAGTACTCCGCCAAAGCCCTGAATGGCCAGGAGGCTAAAAGTAACGAACACCTCGCGTATCGACTGCGGGCGAGGCCTTTCCAACGAAGTCATGCTGCTTTGCTTCCAACGATTAGTTACGTAAGGCTTTCAACACCCGTTGTCCGGCGCGACCATCCGCGGGCATGCCGACTTTAGCCTGAAAATCACTGATCGCCTTACGCGATACCGCACCGATCAAGCCATCGACTTCGCCGACGTCATAGCCGCGTTTAATCAACAGCTGCTGAATCTCGCGACGCTCTGCACGACTTGTGCCCGCATCATCCGTGGGCCAAGGAGTCTTGAATGCCCCCCCGCCACCGATACGATCTGCTAAGTGTGCAATCGACAAGCCATAGGATTCCGCCGCGTTATAGCTATAGATCGCATCGAAATTGCGGAATACCAAAAATGCAGGACCTTTTGGCCCGGACGGCAACAATAAGGCGGCTTGGGTCGCGTCCGTTACACCGGCACCCTTGGCGCGCGCTGCATCAATAGGCTTGATACCTGCAGCCGTCCATTGCGACAAAGGCTGCTTTGTGCGTCGACCCGAAGGGCCGGCGTAGTCCGCCGGGATCTTGACCTCGTAACCCCAGGCCTGACCCTTTACCCAACCCGCCTTCTGTAGAAAATTAGCTGTTGAGCCCAAGGCATCCGGAACAGAGTTCACGATGTCACGCTTACCGTCACCATCAAAATCAACGGCTAAACGTTGATAAGTAGTAGGCATGAACTGAGTCTGACCAAACGCCCCCGCCCATGAGCCCACCAATACCTCAGGCGCAATATCGCCACTTTGCAGAATACGTAGCGTAGCTAGCAACTCGCCCTTAAAGAACGCCTGCCGCTTATTCGCACAGACGAGCGTGACCAGCGAACGCACCAGTTCACGCTTGCCTTGTATACGACCGTAGTTGGACTCAACACCCCAGACGGCCACGATTACACGTGCATCGACACCATACTGTTGCTCGGCCCGCTGCAACACTTCGGACCATTTCTTTTGCATAGCACGACCATCGTCGACTCGCTCCTGATCAACCAGCCCCGCAACATAATCCCAAATCGCGGTACGGAACTCCGGCTGAAAATCAAACGCTTTCAACACATCAGGATCAGACTCAACACCCTTGGTTGCGCTATCAAACGTTTTGGCAGTAATGCCTTGCGCCAACACTTCTTTGCGCAGACCCGACACGCACGCATCAATGTTTTGAGCCTGACTGGCACCAGTCAACAAAGCCAGACCACTTAGCAAACTAGCAGCAAGAGATTTCGAGGTCAGCATGCCCATTACCCGCGACGCATTTTGGCCATCAACGCCGTGACATCTGACGCAGAATGCTTTTCAAGCGAAAGCAATACTTGTAACAATTGCTCAACGACAGCAGGATCTTGTCCCTCCGCGTTATGCCGATACTTAGCGATGATGTCCTCATCCGACGCTGGATTCTCTGGCTCACCCTTGGCCAGAGGCACGTCGACGCTATGGGTTGCACCCTGCTTTGTCTTCAACACGATCGAGGCGCCGCGGCTCGCGGGGTAGGCCTTCGTCCACTTGTCGTCGAGCGTGGCGTTGATACGATTCGCTAAGCCCTGGATCTCTTTATTCGCAACCACCGACTGCACATAGCGATCCTCACCCACATCGCCGTAATAGGCAGCCATTGCAACTGAGTACGCCAGACTAAACTTCGCGCCTTCGGCTGAATCAGGAATTTCCTTCGCACCACAGAAACTAATCGCAACAGGATAGGTTGCGATATCAACCGATTCGATGTCTGCAAAGTTAAGTTGCTGTTTACGCATGATCTCTTGCACACCATCCACGGTGGGATGCACGTGACGACAGGCCGCATGCAGTTTGATGTACTGATCATGCAAATAGAAATGCGATCCAAGGCCTTCAAATAAGGCATCAAGTTTGACCTCATCAGCCATTGCTTTGAACAAGCCCTTCTGCCCCTCTAAAGCAGTCACTGGCCCATTCGCACCACGCTTGGCCAGATCGACAGACAGTACACCTGCCATAGCCGCCTTGCCCGGATGCAAGGGCTTGACCATCGCACCTTCTGTCAGAATCTGCAGCAAACCAGCACCTTGCAATGCTGCGATCGACATCGCACTCGACATCTGCTCTTTGTTCAAACCGCCAAGCACACCACAGGCTGCCGCCGCACCCAAGACACCAAGCGTACCGGTCGTATGAAAGCCGCGATTCAAGTGCGAAGGGTTCATCGCCTTAGAAATACGATTGACAATCTCATAGCCCATAATGATGGATAGCAGCAGCGACTGACCACTTGCCTTGTTTGCTTCGGCATACGCTAAGGCAGCAGGGATCACTGCGACACCGGCGTGCACACCTCCAAAACGATAGCCATCGTCCATATCGAGGGCGTGTCCGCTCACGCCGTTGCCAAGTGCCGCATGCAGCGCAGGGACTTTTGTTGAAGAACCAAAGAGTGTGGCCTCAGGCTTGCCCTGCAAATCCGCCAGATAATCAATCATCATCTTGGGGAAGTCCATCTTCAGACCTGCGATCGCAACACCCACTAAGTCGACGACCAAAAGCTTGGACTTGTGTACGACCTCAGAAGGAATCTGATTGTATTTGCCCGCGCAGAAATAGTCCGCGAATGTTTGCAAAATGGTCTGTTCTTTAGTGTTCATAACGAAGCTTCCGAAAATCAGTTAATCAATATACGTAAATTAGTTATTAGCCTGGATATTGGCTTCACGCGCCACTTTGCGCCATTTTTCAACTTCAGTTTTTACATAGGCAGCAGTCTGCTCTGGGCTATAGGGCATTGGCTCAGCGCCTTCCTTAGCAAACAACTCCTGCATATCCGCATCTTGGCTCACCTCACGGATAGCCTTGTTCAAATAATTGACAACGGCAGAGGGTGTTTTGGCGGGTGCGAACACCACCCACCACACGTCGACCTCGTACCCTGGCAACAACTGCGCAGCGGGTGGGACGTCAGGCAAAAATTTTGATTTCTCTAGGGATGTGACAGCGATCGGTCTGACTTGTCCAGATTTGATCTGACCACCGACCGAGGCTAGTGTCGTAATCATGTAATCGATATTGCCCCCGATCATATTGACGAGCGAGGCAGCAATCCCTTGATACGGGACATGCAAGGCCTGTGTACCCGAAGCTGCTTTAAGGTATTCAACACTTAACTGGCCGATAGAACCAATCCCAGCCGAACTGTAATTCACCTTGTTGTTTTTATCTTTGGTCGCATCGAGCAACTGCTGCAAAGTCATATAGGGTGTTTTGTTCCCCACGATCAAGACCATCGCACCTTTTGCAACCAGTGCAACAGGCCTGAACGATGTAACGGGATCAAACGGCAAGTTGGGTCTAACGGCCGCGTTTGTTGCGATCGAGGTCGATATCAACAGCAGTGTTGAGCCGTCTGGTTCCGACTTGGCGACCATGTCTGAGCCAATACTGCCGCCTGCACCAGGCTTATTCTCGACCACCATCGTTACGCCAAGTTTGGACGATAGCTTCTGCGCGAGAGCACGGGCATATACATCGTTGCTTCCACCTGGTGCGAAAGGCACGATTAACTTAATCACTTTCGGTAACGTGGGCTCT
>CAIYWO010000130.1 GCA_903929925.1 uncultured beta proteobacterium
GCGCCTACAACGGAATATCAGCCATCGGTGCGATCGACTACGGACAGATGGTCGAGACAGCAGAAGTTAAAAAACTAATCGATGCCTTAACAGCGGAGTTTTTGCTGATAGCTAAAAAGGAAGGCGTTGATATTTCGGCTGAAGAAGCCATGGAAATTAACGCACAAATCCCCATCACAATGCCGCGTCAAAAATCTTCGACCGCACAGGACTTAATGCGCAGCAAACAGAGTGAAATTGATTATCTGAACGGACTCATTGTCCGTAAGGGAATCGAGCACAATATTCCAACCCCAGCGAATCAAGCGATACATGCTTTAGTCAAAATGCTTGAGCGCAAAAATTTTTTGACATCATGATTGATCATCTAGACCATCTCGTTTTAACCACAGGCCATGAATCCGCCTGCATAGACTTCTATACACGGGTTCTCGGAATGCGACTTGAGTCCTTTATCGGCGGGACCCCGCCGGTCGAACGCAAAGCCTTCAAGTTTGGGAATCAAAAAATCAACTTGCACATTAAAGGTAAGGAGTTCGAGCCCAAGGCAGATCTGCCGACACCAGGCTCACTCGATCTTTGCTTTATTGCAGACCGTCCGCTCAAGGAGGTGATTGAGCATCTACAGACGGTTAACTGGCCAATTATTGAAGGACCGGGTATGCGCACCGGGGCGACATCAAAAATCAACTCTATCTATGTGCGTGATCCGGATCAAAATCTGATTGAAATCAGCGAGATTTGGAAATAGGCCGTGATACATTTCGCCTTCGTGTATACAAAACCTTATTAGGTTGCTACGCGTAAGGCAATACATCTGCCGCCACGGTTTTTTAAAGGAATCCTCTAGCATGAGAAACCTCAAACTTTTTATTCCCGTGGTCGCTTTCTTTTTGTGCTTTATCAAGCCCACCATTGCGGCTGAGTACCGGCTGTACGCTGCAGCTGGCATCAAGATACCTTTAATCACTCTGAGCCAAGCTTATCAAACTGAGTCTGGCCACTCGATTGTTAATGATTTTGATACGGCAGGCGCCGCAGAAAAAAAGTTTCTTTCTGATCCAACTGCGAGCTTCCTAATTACGACCAAGCCTCGCATCGACAAAGCGATCGCTTCGAAATTGCTCACCAATGGCCAAGCGATCCATCTCGTAGATACTGCAGCCGGTATCGCCTCCTCTCAAACCGTCAAGCCGGTAATACGCAATGGTGATGATCTAAAAGCGGCTCTGCTAAATGCAAAAAAAATTGCTTTTTCTGACCCTGCTCGAGGTGCAACTGTTGGCCTTCACTTTGTCAAAGTGATCCGGGAGTTAGGGATTGAACAAGAGGTCATGGCAAAGGCTGTGGTTGCGCGCGATGGTATCGAAACCATGCGACTGATTCAAAGCAAAACCGTGGATATCGGGATCACGCAAATGAGTGAAGTGGTCCAGGCAGATAGAGCAACTCTGGTTGGTCCTTTTCCCAAAGAGTTTGAGCTAGTTAGTCAATATGTTCTTTGGTACAAGACGAGCGGTGACGCTGGAGTCGACGCGTTCGTCAAACTTCTTACTTCCGCGCTCGCTGCTGGTATCTTTGCGCAGGAAGGTCTTTTACCAGTTACTTCTCGACAGTAAGACTGCCGATCACCGTGCGCTTACACAATAGTCGAACCGCACCAAAGGCTTGACCCTATGACTCCTGTACGCTTATTAATCTGGGCCGCACTTGCTGGCGCCTTCATCCCTGTGATGGCAATCCTGAATGGACGG
Source organism: uncultured beta proteobacterium (assembly GCA_903929925.1). Classification (GTDB taxonomy): domain Bacteria; phylum Pseudomonadota; class Gammaproteobacteria; order Burkholderiales; family Burkholderiaceae_B; genus Zwartia. The sequence goes on from CAIYWO010000130.1 coordinate 1,755, forward strand.
CTCGGTAAGTCCATGGGAGAGGCGCTACACGCCTCGGTCATTCTGTTTGGCGTTGGTTTTTTATTCTGTTTGACTGTTGCGCTCGTGCTAACCAAATCTCTACCGCATGCTACGGACCTCGCAAACGCGAAACCGATCGAGTATCTCGGCGGGTTTATTGTTGGTTTTTATGTCATTAGCGCGACCTTGCTCGCCCCGCGGATTGGCCTGGCAAATTTTATTGTTTGTGCTGTATCAGCACAGATTATTATTTCAGTCGTGATTGATCACTTTGGTTTACTTGGCGCTATGGTGCGACCAGTCAGTGTGACCCGACTGGTCGGTATTGGCCTATTGATTGCAGGAATCATCGTCACACAAATATCCGATAATTCCTCGGCAACAAGATGACCAAACTCAGTCGACTTTCGCCCCTGAAAACGCGACAACCTCGCCCCATTTCGTTATCTCAGTACCCATATAGTCTTTCAGTTGTTGTGGGGTACCGCCCATCGGGGTGTAGCCTAGACTGGATAGCTTTTGTCGAATGTCCGGTTTGGCAAGAATCGTATTTACTGCCTGATTCATCTTTTTAACGATTTCTTGTGGGGTCCCCTTGGGTGCTAAAAATGCAAACCAAGTGGTTGACTCAAGTTGTGGGAAGCCAAGCTCTTTTGTGGTGGGGACATCAGGCATCACGCTAGTGCGCGCGTCCGACATGATTGCAAGCGCACGCAAGCGCCCATCTTTCACCAGCGCGCTCACAGCCATCGTGCCAGGGAAGACCGCTTGCAAGTCGCCACCGATTAAGTCCTTATTCACCGCGGCCGGACTCGTATAAGGCACATGCACCATCTTCACGCCGGTGACTTTCTTGTAAAGTTCAGCCGCCAAATGCCAAGAACTTCCGCTACCTGTCGATCCAAAATTAATCTTGTCCGGATTTTTCTTAGCGTATTCTGTTAAATCACTGAGCGACTTAATCGGCAGCCGAGCATCAACTGTGATGACGTTGGGAATTGAGCCAATCAATGCAATCGACTCAAAATCGTTGATCGGATGAAACGGCTTCGCTTTATACAACGTGACAGCAGAAATAAGCGTCCCCGTCCAAGAGAACAATATCGTGTAGCCATCAGGATCAGCTTTAGCAACAAAGGACGCACCGACATTGCCATTTGCACCGGGCTTATTCTCTACAATAAAGTTTCCTCCGAGAGTGCGCCCGAGTTCCTCCGCCATTAAACGCGCAAGTGGATCTGAGCTGCCTCCCGGCGTTGCAGGCAAAATGATCTTGACCGGCCTTGCAGAGGGCCATGACTGGGCATGCGCAGAAAGTCCAACAGCGGCTAGGGTCAACCCTAATGCAAGAGCGATATGTTTGGTGACTCTTTTGTATAAAAATTTCATCTTGTCTCCCGATTTTTATCTGTTCTCGAATATCATGGCGCATCGATTGTGGCGCTTA
>CAIYWO010000131.1 GCA_903929925.1 uncultured beta proteobacterium
AGCGAGGTCACCAAGCGCGACTCCGGTGCACTAGAAAATAGCCTGAGAATCAGGTTTGCGAGAGGGACTGAGCGGTTTGGCTGGGTCCGCTCGTATTTGGTGGCGGGGGATAAGTATGCGTTCTATTCGCACATGGTCGAATTCGGTACTGCGTCTTTTTACTCTGGCGCAGGTAAAACTATAGGTGCCCCATATGTCATTGCGCCTCAGGTCAAAAAGAGTCTGTTCTTTGGCGGCGTGGCGAAAGAGGCCGTCCTGCATCCTGGCATCAAGCCCAAGCCCTTTATGCGGCCTGCCATGGATGAGCAGGCCGAGAATTCACTCAAAGCGATGATTCAGTACATGCAAAAGCGAATTCCCAAAGAGTTACAAAAGGCTGAAGCGTGAGCGCCGAATTGATTGTTCATTCTCTGCTCGACAGGCCGAGCATTGTTGCTTTAGTTGGAGACAGACGCGCGCTTGTGCAATTGCCGCAGGGTTCTTTAATACCGGCAATTATTTATAAGGTGGTCGATGTACGACCATACCCAAACGTTTCTCATCAAATAGGGTCGCAGCGCTCGATAGCTCGAGTTCAGTTCAATCCTCTGGCAACATCGATTGCGATGGTTCAAACGATTCATGATGTGCTTAAAAAAGAGTTTGATTTTTTGCATCACGTTAAGGTGGCAGAAAAGCTGTTGGTCTCGTGTCGAGTTGCCTTACGTGGGCCAGTTGATAAAGATAACGAGACGGGGCTTTGGACGCAGCCTTATGACTATCTGCTTCAGTTCTCGGAGTGAGCAAGCTCAAGTATCTCCTCATTGTTTTCAATAAAGAGTTTTAAGTCGCCGTATCAAATTTCTCCCGCTTAGGCGGGATTTTTTATTTCAACAGGAGCTCAATATGTCAGGTGTACGCACCAGTGCCGGTACCACGCTAAAAGTGTCTGCCGCAAAACCCGCAACCTTTGATGCCGCAGGGTACGGCGCCCTGCAATCTGAAATCGTAGGGGAGATTACCGACTTGGGTGAGTTTGGGCGTGAGTTCTCGCTAGTCACCCATCAGCCCGTGGGTTCGCGTGGCACTCAAAAGTTCAAGGGTTCTTTTAACGAAGGCTCAATGTCGCTGTCACTCGGGTTGGATATGTCCGACAAAGGCCAGCTTCTCATGAAGGCGGCAAGTCTTTCTGACGCTGATTACTCCTTTACGGTGACCACTCAGAATGGCGCGCAATTCTTTTTTCAGGGCAAGGTGATGTCTTGGAAAGTGAATATTGGTTCAGTCGATCAGATCACAACTGCCTCGGCCACGCTTGAGCTTACGAGTTCACCGACCGGCGTTGGCATTGTTGAAAGCCCTGCAGCTAATAGCTAACCCTAACCCGGCGACAAACCCGCGCCGCGGATCGTAGCGGTGCTTCTCACTGAGACTTAAGGATTTAAAAGTGTTTGATATTTCAAAACTGGCAGTCAGCCCAACTTCCATAATCAACCTAGAGGACACGGAGGGCGATCAACTCGTTAATGAAAAGGGCGAACCGATCTCGATCACCGTGTTTGGTCCGGGCTCCAAGCAGTACCAAAAGGCGCAGGCCGTGCGCAATCGGGCCATTCTCGAATGCGTTCGTAAGGGTGGCAAAAAGATGCGCGATGACGATCAGCGCGAAATGGACGCTGAATTTTTGTCTGCCTGCACAGCGTCTTTCAATGGCTTTGCTTACAAAGACTTGACGGGTGCCGAGATGTTCAAAGCGGTTTATCTCGATGCGTCGATCGGTTTTATTGCTGAGCAAGTTAATAAGGCAATTGGTGACTGGGCAAATTTTACGAAGCGGTCAGTCAAGAGCTGATCCTGTACGCGCGTCAGCTAGGCTGGTTTCATTCTGTTCCAAAGCTCAGCCCGAAGACAACTTCAGTGACTCAGCGGCCGGTAAATGCCGCGTCTATTTCCAGACTTGAGTCGCTTCTGGCTAACGGGGGGACTCCCTTGTTTCCGGAACTAGGTCAGGGCGAATACCTCCTTTCACACTGGTTTGAATTGGGTCTGACCGCTACCAGTGGGATGGGATTGTGTCCGCTTAGCTTTCAAGAGATCAAAGCCTTTAGCCAATGCATTGAGGTCGAACTCCTTTCCTGGGAGTCGGTCACCCTGCGGCGAATGTCAGTCGAGTACCTCATCCAGTTAAGCGCAGGTGAAACGCCTGAGTGTCTGCCACCCTATGGTGATCCAGTGAATCAGTTTGATCGTGAAATCGTGGAAAAGAAAATCTCGTCAGCGCTTCGAGCGCTGATTTCTGCAAGGGTTAGTTAATGGCTGCTGTTGGGCAAC
>CAIYWO010000132.1 GCA_903929925.1 uncultured beta proteobacterium
ACGCAGTCAAACGCGTTGACACCCCTGTTGTTAATTTGGGCCTGTCGATTTGCTATGACCTCCGGTTCCCCGAGTTCTATCGCGCCCTCGGTGTGGTGGACCTGATTTTGGTGCCTTCGGCGTTCACGTATACGACGGGCAAGGCACATTGGGAAACCCTATTGCGCGCAAGGGCAATTGAGAATCAGTGCTATGTGCTTGCACCCGCCCAAGGTGGGGTACATGAGAACGGCAGACGTACGTGGGGCCACACAATGCTGATTGATCCGTGGGGTGAAGTTCTGAGCGTTTTGCCTGAGCAAGCAGGGGTGGTAAGCGGTACGATAGAGGCCAGCCGTTTGCTTGAGGTGCGGCAATCCTTGCCGTCGCTTTCGCACCGGGTTTTATAGCTTGAAATATGAAATTGATTGATCCAGCACTTGCGTCCCTAGCGACTGCAAAAAACTTGCTCTTAGACCCTTGGGGGTTGAGTGAGTCAGATATGGCGCGTGCAATTAGTGAAATCTTTACGCATAAGGTCGACTACGCCGATCTGTATTTTCAATACACGCGCAGTGAAGGCTGGAGCCTTGAAGAAGGCATCGTGAAGACCGGTAGTTTTTCGATCACGCAAGGTGTCGGTGTGCGTGCGGTCGCGGGCGAGAAAACTGCCTTCGCTTATTCAGATGCCTTATCGCCTGAGGCTTTATTGTCTTCTGCGCGCGCGGTGCGCAGTATTGCGCGCCAGGGCGCGGGCAAGGCAAAAATTCACGATGACAAAATTGCGAAAGGCCGTGGTCTCTATCAGCCGGTCGATCCCTTGCAGACCTTGAGTGCGCCAGAAAAAGTTGCGTTGCTCGAGCGTGTCGAGAAAATGGCGTGTGCGCGCGATCCGCATGTCAAGCAAGTGATGGCAAGTCTCGGTATGGAATACGACGTGGTGATGATTGCCGCGAGTGATGGGCGCTTAACCGCGGATGTTCGTCCTTTGGTGCGCTTGTCCTTATCGGTTGTTGTCGAGCGCAATGGGCGTCGCGAGAGTGGCAATGCCGGTGGTGGTGGCCGTAGTGGTTTGATGTATTTCACCGACGAGATTTTGCGCGAATATGTTGAGAAGGCCGTGCATGAAGCGATGGTGAGCTTAGATGCGCGACCCGCACCAGCCGGAGAAATGACGGTGGTGCTTGCTGCTGGATGGCCCGGAATCTTGCTGCATGAAGCAGTCGGTCATGGTCTAGAAGGTGACTTCAACCGCAAAGGTTCTAGCGTTTTTTCTGGCCGAGTCGGACAGCGTGTTGCCTCGAAGGGTGTGACGGTTGTGGATGATGGCACGATAGAAGGTCGTCGTGGCTCCTTGAACGTCGACGATGAAGGTAACGCAACGCAACGCAATGTGTTGATCGAAGACGGCATCTTGCGTGGCTATATGCAAGATACGCTCAACGCGCGCCTCATGAAGACAGCGCCAACGGGTAATGGTCGTCGGGAGTCCTTCGCGCATCTGCCCATGCCACGCATGACGAATACCTTTATGTTGTCTGGCAACACTGAGCCAGACGAGATCGTCGCCTCGGTCAAGAAGGGGATTTATGCGGCGAACTTTGGTGGCGGCCAGGTCGATATCACGAGCGGTAAGTTTGTGTTCTCTGCCTCGGAAGCCTACATGATTGAGAATGGTCGAATCACGTACCCGATCAAAGGCGCGACCTTAATTGGTAGCGGACCCGAAGCGATGAATCGCGTCGAGATGATTGGTAACAACATGAGTCTTGATAGCGGTGTTGGTACTTGCGGCAAAGAAGGGCAGAGTGTGCCCGTCGGCGTTGGAATGCCCACGATCAAGATGGAAGGTTTGACTGTCGGTGGAACCGCCTAAGACGTTTTTATTTTTATATTGAAGTTGTTTGATTCAGGAGCTAGTTGTGCCACACAATACTGATGATTTGCGCATACGTGAAATCAAGGAGCTTGCTCCACCTGCGCATGCGATGCGCGAATCCCCTTGCACGCCAGAAGTGTCCTCCCTTGTTTTTGATACCCGACAGTCCTTGCATCGGATTTTGCATGGCATGGATGACCGCCTGGTGGTGGTGATTGGCCCGTGCTCCATACACGATACGAAAGCTGCGATTGAATACGCAAGCAAACTGAATGCACAACGTGCTCGCTTTAAAGGTGAGCTCGAGATCGTGATGCGTGTCTACTTTGAAAAGCCACGGACCACGGTGGGCTGGAAGGGGCTGATCAATGACCCCGACATGGATGGCAGCTTCAACATCAACAAGGGCTTGCGCATGGCGCGTGCTTTGTTGTTAGAAATTAATGCGATGGGCTTGCCGGCCGGTTGCGAGTTCCTGGACATGATTACGCCTCAATACATTGCGGATCTCGTGTCCTGGGGCGCCATTGGTGCACGCACGACAGAAAGCCAGGTCCACCGCGAGCTCGCCTCGGGACTCTCGTGTCCTGTGGGTTTCAAAAACGGAACCGATGGCAACATCAAGATTGCCGTCGATGCGATGAAAGCTGCGTCACAGCCACATCATTTCTTGTCTGTCACCAAGGGTGGTCATTCTGCGATTGTGTCGACCGTTGGTAACGAAGACTGTCACGTGATTCTGCGTGGCGGCAAAGCGCCGAACTTTGACGCAGCGAGCGTCGAAGCCGCTTGCTCAGAAATGGCAAAGTCGGGGTTGGCTCAGCGTGTGATGATCGACTCAAGTCACGCAAACAGCAATAAGAAGCCTGAAAATCAACCAGCCGTGTGTGCTGATGTGGGTGGGCAGATTGCACAAGGCGAGACACGCGTCATGGGTCTCATGATTGAAAGTAATCTGGTTGCTGGCCGTCAAGATCTTGTTCCAGGTCAGCCACTGGTCTATGGTCAGAGTGTGACGGATGGTTGTATTGATTGGGATAGCTCCCTGAAAGTGCTTGAGGGGCTTGCAGAGTCAGTGCGTGAGCGCCGCCGTACTCTCCTAAAAAGCGAACAATAACGATAGCAAGGACTGCGACGATGAACGCTCCTCACGATCTACAAAATTTGCGCCGACCTCTGCCTACAGAGATGATTGACGCGTTGCGTGCACGCTTCGGTGACCGCTTCTCGCAAGCGAATGCTGTTCGGGATCATCATGGTAAAGATGAGTCGCCATATCCTTCGATGCTGCCTGATGGCGTCGTGTTCGCACAAAGCACAGAAGATGTTGTTGCAGTTGTGACTTTGTGTAATCAACACGGTGTCCCTTTAATCGCTTATGGTGCGGGCTCTTCGTTGGAAGGCCACATCCTGGCGATCGAGGGCGGCATTTCGATCGACATGACGCAAATGAATAAGATCGTTGTCTTGCATGCCGAAGACCAAACGGTCACCGTGCAGGCAGGACTCACGCGTAAACAACTTAACGAGCAGATTCGGGACTCGGGTTTGTTTTTCCCGATTGATCCCGGTGCAGATGCTTCGCTAGGTGGCATGGCGGCCACACGCGCCTCTGGCACAAATGCAGTGCGTTACGGCACGATGCGTGAAAACGTTGTGTCGTTGACAGTCGTGACAGCGCAGGGCAAGGTCGTGCGTACCTCGCG
>CAIYWO010000133.1 GCA_903929925.1 uncultured beta proteobacterium
AGATAGGCTAAACCGCCAACCTCTTCGGACTTACCAACGCTCGCAATCGACTCATGCACTGTCACGACATCGGCCGCGCGAGACAAATTAATCAGTCTCGCAATATGGTGCCAGATCAACCGATGATCAAAACGATAAAAATCTTCTTCGTTAACCACATCGGTGACACGCTCCCACGCAGCATTATCAAGCAGCAAACCGCCTAATACCGATTGCTCCGCCTCGACCGAGTGAGGAGGAACGCGCAGGTATTCGAGCTGAGGATCAGGTGCATTATTCATCTAGTAATGATAACCGCAAGGCATCGGTGACGTGCAAGAATCCTCTGACATCCCGACCTGGCAAGCGCGTCAATAACCAGCCAAGATATCTTTGAACACCGGCCATTGCCAGAGCAATTCTTTTTAATGACTGCTTGACCGCCAAATCGGGGTTGGCCGCAAGATAAGTCTGGAGCAAGCGCAAAGAGAGCTCGTGGCGATCTGTGCTGCCAAACTGGTGACCTCTTAGCCCGGCCATGGAGGAGACCATCTGATAGACATCATAGGCCTGCCCCAAAGGTCGGGATAAAGCTTCGCCTATGTTTTCCTCGAAGTCGATCCTTGTCAGAACATCCCCCTGACACATCAGATTTCGGAGTTGCGCTCCACCATGCACAAAGCCAGCACGATGAAACGCAGCTAGATTCTGTGCTGCACGATCCATCCAAATAAAGCGTGCGGCCGGCGCATCAATCCGGACGAGATATGGCAAGTCTTGGCCGACATACTCGAGCACCAAGGCATCAGGTGTATGTCTCCAAACTTTTGGCACCCGGTATCCACGCTGAGATAAGAACTCCAGCTTTCGTGCCTCATCGCTAAGCGTTGTCCGCATGAGCACACTGACCAACGGGCGCTCTCCTAAAGCTAACCAACAAAAACAGGACAATACCCAAGCCCGCACGTAATGCACCCCGTACAGCAGCTTGTCAGCGAACTTAGGCCTTCGCAATTTAACAACGCAGCGCTGCCCCTCAATCTCAACGAAGTGCACCGACGAGGGCTCAGAAGCATGCTCTGCAAGCCATTGGGTAAGCGCCAACTGAAACGAGGGATCAGACTTAAGCATAAGCATGTATTAAAAACCAAAAAGCCGGCTCAGGCCGGCTTTTTGGTGGGTTTAGCGCAACCTTAAACCAGATCGCCAACCACCACTACAGTAATGCTGCTCACAACATCTGGATGCAACGAGACTTGCACAGGAAACTCGCCAACAGTCTTGAGTGGACCTTCTGGCAAACGCACTTGTGCTTTTTCAATGCCAGCAAAACCAGCTCCAACTAAACCAGCAGCGATGTCCATATTTGTAACAGAACCAAACAGGCGGCCATCAACACCAGCTTTCTGGGTGATACTCAACGAGAAGCTTTCGAGACGCTTGCCGAGTGCTTCAGCAGCAACCAGTTTTTCAGCCTGTACTTTTTCAAGCTCAGCACGGCGCAGTTCAAACTCTTTGAGCGCTGCCTCAGTTGCACGACGTGCTTTTTTCTGAGGAATCAGGAAGTTACGGGCGTAGCCATCACGCACACGCACAACTTCACCGAGGTTCCCTACGTTAACGACTTTTTCGAGAAGAATGATTTGCATAGTAGGCCTCGGAATCAGTTGTGGTTGTCAGTGAAAGGCAACAGAGCCAAGAAGCGTGCACGCTTAATTGCTGAGTCGAGCTGGCGCTGATAAATCGCCTTGGTGCCTGTCAGACGGGCAGGAATGATCTTGCCGTTTTCTTGAATGAAGTCACGCAGTGTGTCGAGATCTTTGTAATCAATCTCGTCAACGCCAGCAGCGCTGAAACGACAAAACTTACGACGCTTAAACAGCGGGTTTTGTTGAGTGAACTTCTTTTTTTCTTTACGTTTACCGAAGAAAGCCATGATATGCCCTATTCAAATTTGTTCGATGCGCTGCGCATGCAGCCTATATTTTTGAGAATCTTTTCTAACCGGAGCCAGAAATCCTTGAACGTTTACTGAGCGTCCTAAACTTATTGTGTGAGCCATTTGAGCCAAGTCTGCCATTGCTACCACGGTGATACTGAACGTGATGCGACGCGGTTGACCTGCTTCAATCACTTCGGACTCGTGTGCGAGTAAGAATTCGAGAACTGGAACCCCAGACGGTGTGTACCTGACGGGAGAGAGCTCTGCGACCTGACCTTGCACTTCAAGCCGATTCACAACAAATCCGGATTACTCTGCGTCGTCGGACATCGACTCTGCGGATGCCTTACGCGCCTCATCACGCTCAACTTGCTTCATCATGATTGAGGGCTCAGTCTGAGCAGCCTTAGTCTTGATGACAAGGTGACGCAATACAGCATCGTTGTAACGGAA
>CAIYWO010000134.1 GCA_903929925.1 uncultured beta proteobacterium
ATCGTCCCGACACCCGCAGAGGCAAGATACATCGCGGCGGGAGAGCCCAGTCCTCCGGCACCTACGATCAACACTCGGGACGCAAGAAGTTTCTCTTGGCCTTCTATACCCAACTCATCCAACAAGATGTGCCGGGCATATCTCAGCAGCTGAGCGTCGTTCATTTCTTGCCCGAAGAGCCCTCAGCCGCAGCACCTGTCCTCGCACTCTTTGGTGCAGGCACCGCTTTCTGAATCGGCTTGCCGTCAATGAAGTTCACAGCCTGCTGTAATTGGAAGTCTTCTGGCGTACCAAACTGAAACACCTTATTCGTATCCGCAAGGGGGGTTTCGTCTTCCTTGGCTTTCGCCTGCTCTTCCGGCGTCTGGCGGTTGCTCAAGTGCCGCTGTAAATCCGCTTCGCGCGGCAGCTTGAACAGATCGCCCTCAGCCGTATCGGCCACCACGATATCTGGACTAATACCCGTAGCCTGAATCGAACGGCCATTCGGTGTGAAGTAACGCGATGTCGTGAGCTTGATCGCCGTGGTGTCGGAGATCGGCAGAATCACCTGCACAGAGCCCTTCCCAAACGTGCGATTACCCATAATGGTGGCGCGCTTATGATCTTGCAAAGCGCCCGCAACAATTTCTGAGGCCGAGGCCGAACCGACGTTGACCAACACCACCATCGGCACTGTCTTGGCCCATGCAGGTAAACCACGCAAGTAATCGGATTCACCACGCGCGTAGTCAGAGGGATTGGACAAGTACTTCTGCTTGGCATCTGGCGCACGTCCGTCGGTCGACACTACAAGCGTATCTGGCTTGAGGAAAGCGGCAGACACACCGATAGCGCCGCTCAACAATCCGCCCGGATCGTTACGCAGGTCAAGAATCAAGGCGCGTGGGGCACCTTTTGCACCGAGCTCTGTTAAATGCCGCGTGAGGTCAGCACCCGTTTTTTCCTGAAACTGTGCGATTCGTACATACCCAATATTGCCATCCAGCATTTTGCTGCGTACGCTGCGCACGCGAATCGTGTCGCGCACAATCTTGATGACGAGTGGCTGCGCCTGACCTTGACGAATAATCGTCAAGGTAATCGGCGTTTTCACGGGACCGCGCATCATCTTGACCGCATCGGTTAGGGACAAGCCCTTCGTGGAAGTGTCATTGATTTTTGAAATCAAATCTCCGGCACGAATGCCCGCGCGTGCGGCAGGCGTGTCTTCAATAGGCGAGATCACCTTGACCATCCCGTCTTCCGTACCCACCTCAATCCCTAGGCCACCAAACTCGCCTTGCGTCGAGCTTTGCATTTCTTTAAACGCATCGGCATCCAAGTAGGCAGAGTGCGGATCGAGATCCGACAACATCCCCGCGATCGCGCCGCTGATTAATTTTTTATCGTCGACGGCCTCAACATAATTATTTTTGATCGCCGAGAACACACTTGAAAATTGGCGCAACTCGTCCAGCGGCAAAGGCGAACCGCGCTGTGCAACGGCGCTGATGCCCAAGCTCAATAGCACCCCGGCCACAATACCGGCAGAAACCAATCCAAAACTACGTAATTTGCGAGTGCCCATGCACATTCCTGAATTCAAGGTCGTTAACGCGGAAACCTCGGCAACAATAAAAATTATCGCGCCAGGTAGGCTATCGGATCGACAGCGACGCCACGGTGTCTGATCTCGAAGTATAGGGCCGAATCCACTTGTCCACCCGTACTTCCCGCCAAGGCAACCGTCTCCCCGGCGCGAACCGTATCACCCACCTGCTTAAGCAAGCTTTGGTTGTAGGCATAGACGCTGAGATACTCTTGTCCATGATCCACGATCAAAAGATTACCAAAGCCTCTGAGCCAGTTTGAATACACCACGGTGCCGGCCCCGACGACCTGTACCGCCGCCCCAGCGTCTGCACGCACCAAAATGCCGCGCCAGATGCCACCTTCGGGACGATCTGTCCCAAACCGAGCCATCACGGCTCCACGGATTGGCCAGCGCACACTCTTTGGCAATCCCTTACCCGCAGCAAGGGATGCCGTCTCTGGATCGGCTTGGGTCGAGCGTCCGGCTTGAGCCGCTTGCTCAGTGGCCTGTTCGGCCGTCTGACGGCGCTTATCTGCCTCCGCAGCGCGCTGCGCCTGCTCCTTGCGGGCCAACTCGAGTTTGCGCCCCTCTTGTGCACGACGCTCAGCCTCAGCCGCCGCCTGTTGGGCGGCCTTAAGCTGTCCGTCCAAATCTGAAATTAAGCCGGCAAGGCGCTTTTCATCCTCACCGAGCCGCATTGCTTCGGCACGCTGGGCTTGCATTTGTCCTTCGATACGCGCAAGAACAGTCGCGCGCTCCTTTTTTTGCGCCTCAAGCACCTCCTTTTGTTGCGTGGTTTCACTCACGAGCCGGGCAACATCTTTTTGACGGGCGTCTGCCTGCGCTTCGAGCTGAGCCAAGCGCTCGATGTCCTTCTTCAGCGCCGTTACTGCGTCAGCTCGCGCCTTCGAGACATAGTCCAGGTAGGCTAAATTGCGCCCGAGTTCCTGAGGATCGTCGCCCGACAGCAGTGCGGACCAAGGTGACAAGCCGCTTGAATACTGCTTACGTAACTGATCGGACAGCTCGTCGCGTCGCACCGTTAATGTGTGCTGCTGACGTGTAATTTGACGTTGCAGACTTTCTAGCTCGGTTTGGGCTTTTTTAAGATCGGCCGCAAGCTCAACGATCCGGCGTGAGGTCTGGGAGATCGCCGTTTCAGAGGCCTTCAGCGCATCCGCCGCCTCCTTGCGATCCGCCTCACGGGTGTCGAGCTCTTTTTGCACAGCCTGAATGCGCCC
>CAIYWO010000135.1 GCA_903929925.1 uncultured beta proteobacterium
CCAGAAATCGTTGCGTATCGCGATCTGGACGAAGAGGATCCAGCAGAGATCGAAGCGAGCAAACACGAGCTTGCTTACATTCAGCTCGACGGTAATATCGGTTGCTTGGTTAACGGTGCTGGCTTGGCGATGGCCACAATGGACACCATTAAGTTGTTTGGTGGCGAGCCTGCTAACTTTCTCGATGTGGGCGGAAGTGCTACAGCCGAGCGCGTGACCGAAGCGTTCAAAATCATGTTGGCAAACAAGGGCACCAAAGCGATTTTGGTGAATATTTTTGGCGGCATTATGCGTTGCGACGTCATCGCTCAGGGCGTGATCACCGCGTGTAAGGCTGTCAATCTGAGTGTGCCGCTGGTTGTGCGCATGAAGGGCACGAACGAAGAGCTGGGCAAGAAAATGTTGGCCGAGTCAGGTCTTCCTATCATCAGCGCAGATACGATGGCGGATGCCGCCACCCGCGTTGTCGCAGCAGCCAAATAATTTGTTACGGATTCCACTATGTCTATCCTGATTAATAAAGATACAAAAGTTATCACCCAAGGTATTACTGGCAAGACGGGGCAGTTCCATACGCGCACATCACGCGCCTATGCGAACGGTCAAGCTGCTTTTGTGGCCGGTGTGCACCCAAAGAAGGCGGGTGAAGACTTCGAAGGCATTCCAATTTTTGCCTCGGTAAAAGATGCTAAGGCGGAGACAGGTGCAAACGTTTCAGTCATTTACGTTCCGCCTGCTGGCGCAGCTGCTGCCATCTGGGAAGGTATTGAAGCCGAACTGGATCTCGTGATTTGTATCACTGAAGGTATCCCCGTTCGCGACATGCTTGAAATCAAGCACCGTATGGCTGAGCGTAAGAGCAAGACTCTCTTGCTTGGACCAAACTGCCCAGGTTTGATTACCCCTGATGAGATCAAGATCGGGATCATGCCCGGTCATATCCATCGTAAAGGCCGCGTCGGTATCGTTAGCCGTTCTGGCACCTTGACCTATGAAGCAGTAGCTCAGGTCACTGAGCTTGGTTTGGGCCAGTCGAGCGCTGTGGGTATCGGCGGCGATCCGATTAACGGGCTTAAGCACATCGATGTCCTTAAGCTCTTCAACGAAGATCCAGAGACCGATGCAGTGATCATGATTGGTGAGATCGGTGGTCCTGACGAGGTCAACGCTGCTCTGTGGGCCAAGGACAACATGAAGAAGCCAATGGTTGGCTTCATCGCTGGTGTGACTGCTCCTGCAGGTAAGCGTATGGGACATGCAGGTGCTTTGATTTCTGGTGGCGCTGATACAGCGGATGCCAAACTTGAAATCATGGAAGCTTGCGGGATCCGTACGACGAAGAACCCATCCGAGATGGGTAAGCTTCTTAAATCAGTATTGAAGTAAGCGCAGGCGCATTGGCGCGTGTGCGATCAACATAGTGAGCGGCATGCTCTTGCCGCATACTATGTTTCTTTGGTCCTTTGACGGTTTCTAGAGACAGGATTCAATATGAATGCGCCCAAACCCGCACAACGCAGTCGTACTATTTTGCAAGGCTTGATGTTGTTGGCGTCGATCGGCATTGTGTTGACGATTGGTCTGAACTACTTGCGCTAAGAGCAGCGAACTTGTCAGCCCGTAAACTAGTTATTGCAACGCGTGCTAGCCGGCTTGCCCTCTGGCAAGCTGAGCACGTTCAAGCGCGCTTGCGCGTCCTCTATCCAGACATTCAAGTTGAACTCCTTAAGCTCAGTACGCGCGGCGATGAGATTCTGGATCGTAGTTTGGCAAAGATCGGGGGCAAAGGCTTATTCATCAAAGAGCTTGAAAATGCCTTGCTCGATGGCCGTGCCGATTTAGCTGTGCATTCCCTTAAAGATGTGCCCGTAGACATCACGGCCCCCTTTGAATTGTCTACGGTGCTCGCTCGTGCCGATTGTCGCGATGCGTTTGTGTCCAACACTTACGCCGGACTTGCCGAGCTCCCCCCAGGGGCTGTTGTTGGCACATCTAGTTTGCGTCGCGAAGCGCAACTGCGCGCGCGCTTTCCTGCACTGAAGATCGAACCCCTGCGTGGCAATCTTGACACGCGACTTGGCAAGCTTGATTCTGGCCACTATGCAGCGATTATTCTCGCAGCAGCGGGCCTTGAACGTCTTGAACTTGGACACCGAATTCGTGCACGCATGACGGTTTCGGAGTCGCTTCCCGCGGCGGGACAAGGTGCCTTAGGGATAGAAATACTGCAAACGCGCGCTGATCTCTTGGAGCTACTTGCTCCGATGGCCTGTCCTCAGACCACCGTCTGTGCGTTGGCGGAGCGTGCCGTCTCGCGGGCGCTAGGGGGCTCTTGTCAGGTGCCGCTTGCTGCCTACGCAGAAGTGCTCGGACAGTCTGTCTCGGTTCGGGCGCTTGTGGCGACGCCGGATGGACAGACTATCTATCGAGCTCAGGGAGAAGGGCCAAGTGCCGAGGCGGAAGCAATTGGGCAGCGCGTCGCCCAGGAACTGATCGACCAAGGCGCTGGCGTCATTCTGGAAAGCTTGGCGGTTTCGCCTTGAGGCACTTCTGAAAATGGCTGGCGCTGCGCCGATCGCTGTGTTGACGCGACCAGCTGGGCGCAATACCGATGTTCTGCATGCGCTGGTCCGCCGTGGCTGGGATGTGCACGAGTGTCCCGCGCTCGAGATTCACACGGCTCCTGTTGCCCGAGCGCACGACATTCCTGACCCCAAGCTCTACGACTTGGTGGTCTTTGTCAGCAGAGCGGCAGTGAATGGCTTCACTCAGCAGCTCGGGCCAAACTTCGTTTGGCCATCCGCCGTTAGGGTGGGTTGTATGGGTCCGTCGACTGCTCTTGCGATCGAGCGCGCCTGGCCAACGGCGGTCGATATTTTGTATCCGGATGCAGAAAAGGCTCGGGACTCTGAGGCGTTATGGCCGCTTTTGCAGGCGCTGACCACGCCCCTGAGAAAAGTGCTCATCGTGCGTGGGCAAGACGGGCGTGACTGGTTGTCTGAAAAGCTCAATGGCAGAGGGGTCGAGGTTTCGACGCATCAGGCTTATGAACGGGTTCAGGCTGCCTGGTCGGGTGATACGGTGGCAAACTTTCTGGCGTGGGGCCGTGCTTCGACAAAGGTTGTGTGGTTGTTGACGAGCGGCCATGGCATTACTTCTGTTGCGCTGCAGTTGCAGAATTTGGGACTTCTCGAGTGGTTCCGCTCCGGGCAGTTTGTTTTGACCCATGAACGCTTGGTCCAAACCCTTGCCAAGGCCGTCGGAGGGGATCTCGGTGAGTTACAGGTGCATCTTTGCCTACCGGAAGATCCTAAAATTGTGTTGTGTTTTGATCAGATTTTAGGTGGCTAGCGACTACAATAACGGTATGACTGATACTTCATCTTCCGCCTCATCCGCTAGTCCGGTGACCGCTCCGACAGAGCCTTCCGCGCCCAATACGCGCGTGCGGCGTAAGTCTTATGGGCTGTCGTTGACCTCGACCTTAGCGCTTATCTTTCTACTGGTGGCGATTGTGGCTGCAGCAGGCGCGTGGTTTGCACAACGTCGGTTTGAGGCAACGATCAAGCAAGTTGGCGCGCAAGTCTTAGAGTTGAGGGCGCAAGCTGGTGATGCGCGTCGTGACGCCCGACAAGCTATTGTTTTGCTCGACGCGCAGCAACTCCGTATTCAGCAAGCTGAGGCGGCGCTGCGTGATGCACAGAGCCAGTTCGCCGCACTAGAGCAGGTCTGGCAAAACTTTAACAAGGGCATGGAAGACTCCATGCTTGCAAATGATGTGGATCGTTTGTTAACGGTTGCCAGTCAACAATTACGTGTGTCCGGAAACGTCAATAATGCGATTCTGGCGCTCGAGCATGGTTTGTCAATGTTGGTGCGCGCAGATCGTCCTCGGTTTGCGTCATTACAGCGCGCGATCAGCGCCGACTTAGACCGACTGCGCGGGGTCGCAACGGTCGACATACCCGCGGCCTCCACCAAGCTTGAACAACTGACCAACCTACTTGGCAAAGCACCTTTGCTTGTGCCTGACGAGGCCGTGCCAGGACTGATGTCTGCACGAGACCGTAATGCCTCACCCAGAGTTGCCGCGCCAGCAGTTTCCGGCACCACGAGCACCTCATCTTCGGCAGGGGTCGGCGAAGAGTGGTGGCAGGCGATCTGGCGTCAGGTGCGTGCTTCGGTTAGGTCAAGCGCCGTCTTTCTCGTGCGCGAATTGTCTGATGTAATTAGTGTTCAACGTGTGACAGATAAGAACGCTCTATTGATGAGCCCTGAGCAGGGGGCTTTATTACGAGCGAATTTGCGCGCTCGTCTCTTGACTGCGCAAATGGCATTGTTGATGCATCAGTCGGCAATCTGGCAGCTCGAGTTAACAACAATTGAGGGTGCGGTGGCTTCACGCTACGACGCTAAGTCGCCCGAGACGGTGAGTGCCTTAAGAGTGTTGCGTGAGTTGGCATCACTTAATGTTGCAATCGTTATCCCCGATATCTCCGAGAGTGTTGCTGCGCTAGAAGCTGTACGCCAAAGCGATGGATCTCCTAAAGGCGGGCAATAAGCATGCGCATTTGGTTGTGGACGCTTGTGATAGCCACGGTTGCTGTTGTCCT
Source organism: uncultured beta proteobacterium (assembly GCA_903929925.1). GTDB lineage: Bacteria > Pseudomonadota > Gammaproteobacteria > Burkholderiales > Burkholderiaceae_B > Zwartia. The sequence goes on from CAIYWO010000135.1 coordinate 4,614, forward strand.
GGCCGTTGTGTTGCGCGAGAACACTGGCCATGTGCTGGTGTTGGTTAACCAGTGGCGCATACAAGTATCTTTACCCTTTGCGGTGCTGGCGACGGCGGCGTGTTTCTGTTTGATGTATCTGGCTCTGCGTTTGGCTACGCTGGTTTTAGATATCCCTGGCCGCGTTAAGACGTGGCACCGGCGTCGTGCATTGCGTCGTGACCACGAGCTCCTTGAGCAAGGCTGGACCGAATTGCTAGAAGGACGTTATGCGCATGCAGAAAAGGATCTAACGAAACTACTTGGTCGCAGTAAGAGTATGAACCAAAGTGTGCTCGCGGCTTTGTCTGCTGCACGCGCAGCGCATGCTCTGGGTGAATACGATCGGCGTGATGGATTGATCCTGTCTGCCAAGGACAAGGCTCAGGAAGATGTTGGGTTGCGTGAAGCAGTGTCGACGGTCGCCGCCGAACTCTATCTTGATCAGGGATTGTCCGAGCAGGCGTTAGCGGAACTTAATACGCTTCAAAAGTCCGGAGCCAAGCAAGTGCACGCGCTCAGACTCTTCTTGCGAGCGCACCGCCAATTGAATCGTCATGACCAAGTGTTTTCGCTTGCACGCGCGCTTAATAAGCGAGGTGCGTTGCATGATACCGAGGCGACTCAGGTCATTGAGATGGCGGCCGCCGCGCGCATCCGTGAGACCTTGCATGCCGGGACGTGGCAGAAAGTCTGGTCTGATCTCAAGCCTTCCGAGCGCGTGTTGCCTGAGGTCGCTTTGGCAGGAGCCCAGGCGTTTGAGGTTGTTGGTCAGCTTGATGAATCTTCGCGAGTGCTTGAGCAGGCCATCTCAGTGTCCTTTGATCCCCGATTGCTTGCTGCTTACGCTCGCGCGGAGTCTTCCCAGGTTACGCGACGCTTAGAGAAAGCTGAAGCGTGGCTTCAAAAGAGTCCGGCAGACCCTGATTTATTGGCAACGATTGGTAACCTTTGTTTGGCTGGTCAGATCTGGGGTCAGGCCGAGAGCTATTTGGTACGCAGTTTGGCGCGTCGCAGCGACGCGCGTGTGCATGTTGCGCTGGCCTCTCTCTACGACAAGATCAATCGCCCTCAAGATGCAGCAATGCAGTGGCGTGC
>CAIYWO010000136.1 GCA_903929925.1 uncultured beta proteobacterium
AGCGGTGCAGTGACCATAAAAATCACAAGTAGTACCAACATCACATCGATGTATGGCACGACGTTGATTTCGTTCTTCAGGCGTCGGCCTGGGCGCCCTGAGCTCGAGCGAACGGAGGACATTAGCGCACCTGTCGTTGCAAGATGTTCAAGAACTCATCGACAAAGGTCTCAAAGCGGATCGACAGGCGATCAATGTCGTGGGTGTAGCGGTTGTAAGCAACAACGGCTGGAATTGCTGCGAAGAGACCGATAGCCGTGGCAATCAGGGCCTCGGCAATACCCGGGGCGACGGAAGCGAGAGTGGCTTGTTGTACGTTTGCGAGACCAACAAAGGCGTGCATGATGCCCCAAACCGTACCGAGCAATCCGATATAAGGGCTGACCGAGCCTGCGGAGGCTAAGAAGTTTAGGTGCGATTCGAGTTCATCCATTTCACGCTGGAACGCTGCACGCATTGCGCGACGGGCACCATCAAGGCTGGCAGTGCTTTCGGCGCCAGCGCCTGCACGACGTCCCTTGAGGAACTCGGTCATGCCGGAGTCAAAAATGCGCGCCAAGGCCCCTTGTTCGGCGCGGCGGGTGGAGATGGATTGGTGTAGCAAGGCCAAGTCGCCGCCCGACCAGAAATCGTCTTCGAAGCGGCGTGTTTGTATCAATGCCTTTTTAATGGTGGAGCGTTTGGCAAAAATAAATGTCCACGAGGCGATCGAGATGACAATGAGCATCAACATGATGAACTGAACGGGAATACTGGCGTTCAGCACCAGTGAGAGCATTGACATATCTGAAGTTGTTGGCATCACTTAGTCCCGAGTAATTGCAGCAAATTTTGTGTGAATCGATTCCGGAATCGCAGCGACTCGCATGTTAACTGTTTCTACACAGCAAACTTGGATGTTCCCTTGAGTCAAGAGTTCCCCTTGTCTACGAATCGATTGCCTGAAGTGTAACGAAGCACGGCCGAGTCGTGTCACTTCGGTTTCAATTTGTAGCAAATCGTCGAGCCTGGCTGGTAAAAGATACTTGATATCAAGCTTGGTGACCATAAACATGCGCTGTGCAGTGCGTGCTAGCTCAAGCTGATTCACTCCTAGGGCGCGTAGCCATTCCGTGCGACCGCGTTCCATGAACTTGAGGTAGTTGGCGTAAAACACGACGCCACCCATATCCGTGTCCTCGTAGTACACACGCACATCAAAGCAGTGTTGCATCAATAGGTCTCAAGCAATGCAAGCGTTTGGGCGCAGCTGTCCGACAACGGGATACGGGCGGCCTCGGTTTGTTTACGGCCAAGCAGCTCGATCACGCCGTCGTTGAGCCCACGCTCGCCAATGGTGATGCGTACGGGCGGGCCAATCAACTCCCATTCCGCAAACATAATGCCAGGGCGTAGGTCGCGGTCATCCAGGATAACGTCCACACCCTTGGCCTTCAGTTCGGCGTAAAGTGCCTCGGCAGCGTCACGTACCGCCTGGCTTTTGCCCCAGCCCACGGCACAGATTGCAACTTCAAAGGGGGCGATTGCACGAGGCCACACGATGCCTTTGGCGTCGTGGTTTTGTTCGATGGCTGCGCCAACAATACGCGTGACGCCAATGCCATAGCAACCCATTTCCATGAGCGCTGGCTTGCCACTTTCGTCGAGGAAGGTGGCTTTCAATGCCTCTGAATATTTGGTGCCTAGGTAAAAAACATGACCAACTTCGATGCCACGTTGAATCGCCAGAGTGCCTTTGCCGTCAGGGGCCTGGTCCCCTTCCACCACATTACGCAGGTCCGTGATGAGGTCCGGTTCCGGCAGATCACGCGTCCAATTGACGCCGGTGAGGTGGAAGTCCTCTTGGTTGGCGCCACAAATGAAGTCGTGCATGTTTGCGACGGTTAAGTCGGCAATCACTTTGACGGGCTTGGCCATTTTTACTGGTCCGAGGTAGCCTGGCTTGCAGCCGAAGTGCTCAACAATCTCCCCTTCGGTCGCAAAGCGAAAGCCTTTATTCAGGCCAGGAACTTTACCCGCTTTGATTTCATTGAGCTCGTGGTCGCCGCGCAACAGCAGGAGCCAGACCTGCGCAGGGCCTTTTTCTGGATCGGTGGCCAGCACGATGGATTTCACTGTCTGAGCGAGCGCAACCCCTAGGAGTTCGGCGACCGCCTCGCATTTGGCGGCTCCTGGCGTGGGCGTTAAGGCCAGGGGAGCTGAAGCAGCTTGACGCTGAGTCATCAGGCACGGCGCTGGCGCTAGTTCAATATTGGCAGCGTAATTTGAGGCGGGGTCATACACAATCAGATCTTCGCCAATATCGGCAATCACTTGAAACTCATGGCTCTGCGATCCGCCGATCGAGCCCGTGTCAGCCGAGACAGCTCTGAAGGTCAAGCCCAGGCGCGAAAAAATCTTCATGTACGCGTCGAACATGGTTTGATAACTTCTTTGTGCGCTGGCAACGTCGCGGTCGAACGAGTAGGCGTCCTTCATCGTAAATTCGCGGCCGCGCATCACACCGAAGCGTGGGCGTCGCTCGTCGCGAAATTTTGTTTGGATGTGATAGAAGTTGACTGGAAGTTGACGCCAGCTCTGGATCTCGTTGCGGGCGATGTCGGTGATGACCTCTTCTGAGGTGGGCTGCAAAACGAAGTCGCGGCCATGACGATCTTTCATGCGCAACAGCTCGGGCCCGTATTGCTCCCAACGCCCTGATTCCATCCACAGTTCAGCTGGCTGCACCACGGGCATCAGTAACTCAAGGGCGCCTGCCGCATCCATCTCCTGGCGGATGATATGTTCGACTTTGCGGATCACTCTCAAGCCTAGTGGCATGTAGTTGTAGATGCCGCCGGCGAGCTTGCGGATCATGCCCGAGCGCATCATCAGCCGATGGCTTGTGATCTCTGCATCGTTTGGGGCTTCTTTGAGGGTGGTGATATGAAAGGCTGAGGCGCGCATGGGGGACCGATAAATTTTATTGGGGCAAAATTGCCGACAGGTACGTATAATCAAATGCAATTGTATTGAATTCGTTGGGAGTGGCCATGCTTGATCGCGAAGGCTACCGTCCTAATGTAGGAATCATCCTCGTTAATCAAAAAAACGAGGTCTTCTGGGGTAAGCGCATTCGGGAACATGCTTGGCAGTTCCCCCAGGGTGGCATCAAGCAGGGCGAGAGTCCGGTGCAGGCCATGTTTCGCGAACTTCACGAGGAGGTCGGTTTAAAGCCCGACCATGTCCGAATTTTGGGACGCACACGTGAGTGGTTGCGCTATGACGTGCCGGATACCTTTATCCGACGCGAGTCGCGGGGGCATTATCGAGGGCAAAAACAGATCTGGTTTTTGCTGCGAATGCTTGGGCGCGACCATGATGTTCAATTGCGTGCAACCCCCCATCCTGAGTTTGACGCTTGGCGTTGGAGCCACTACTGGGTCCCGCTGGACGATGTCATAGAATTCAAACGAGATGTCTATACGCTTGCACTCAATGAGTTGGCCACGTTGATTTTTAAACGGGGGCAAGATGTACGCCCAGAGGTTGAGGGCTTGGCCTTAGAAACAAAAACGGCGCTTTGAAGCACCGTTTTTCTTGATAATCAACTGACTGGCTTACCGGAGTCGCTTTAGCAAGCTCGAGGTATCCCAGCGATTACCGCCCATCTTTTGAACGTCTGCGTAAAACTGATCCACTAAGGCAGTAACAGGGAGGCGTGCGCCATTACGACGAGCCTCGTCCATTGCCAAGTTAAGATCCTTGCGCATCCAGTCAACCGCGAAACCAAAGTCGAACTTATCGTCCACCATGGTACTGCCGCGGTTTTCCATCTGCCAGCTCTGGGCAGCTCCTTTGCTGATGACGTCCAGGACTTGTTTCATATCCAAACCGGCAGCTTCGCCAAAGGCGACACCCTCGGCTAAACCTTGCACGACGCCTGCGATACAGATCTGGTTCACCATTTTGGCGAGCTGACCTGCACCCACTGGACCCACGAGTGTGACAGCCCGCGCCATCGTTGCGATGACATCGCGCACCGCAGCGAACTCTGCAGCATCACCGCCGCACATGACAGTCAACATACCGTTGATTGCACCAGCCTGCCCACCAGAAACCGGGGCATCAATGAAGCGCACCGATTTCTGTTGAGCGAGAGCATGCAATTCGCGCGCCACAGACGCAGAAGCCGTGGTGTGGTCAACGTAAGTCGCACCCGCCTGCATACCGGCAAACGCACCGTTTTCACCTAACACGACGCTACGTAGATCATCATCGTTACCGACGCACGAAAACACAATTTCAGCGCCTGAGGCAGCTTCGCATGGTGTCGCGCAAGCACGACCACCAAACTCAGCGACCCAAGCCTGCGCTTTTTGTGCGTTCCGGTTGTAGACCGTAACGTGGTGTCCTGCCATGGCCAGGTGGCCGGCCATCGGCAGACCCATCACCCCTAGGCCCAGAAAAGCGACTTTGCGGGGGGATGAGGGTTCGTACGTTTTACTGTTAATGCTAGGCATGCTTACTCTTCAACAAAAGCTTCTTCGCGCTTGGCTTTGATCGAAGGCAAGGCCACGATCACAACCAGCAGGGCTGCAACACCTAGTAGTGAGGCAGATAGTGGACGATCCAGGAAGGTCATGAAGTTACCGCGTGATAAGAGCAGGGCGCGACGGAAGTTTTCTTCCATCAGTGGACCTAGCACCAAACCAAGCAATAGTGGCGCGCCTTCGCATTTCAGCTTAGACCAGAAGTAGCCAATGATGCCGAAAATAACTGTCACGACAATATCGAACGTGTTGTAGCTCAGCGAATACACGCCAATCGTACAAAACACCAAGATAGCTGGGAACAAGATGCGGTAAGGCACTTTCAAGAGCTTCACCCAGATCCCGATCAGGGGCAGGTTCAGCACGATCAGCATCAAGTTACCAATCCACATCGAGGCAATCAAACCCCAGAATAGCTGTGGGTGACTTGTCATCACCTGGGGACCAGGCTGAATGTTGTGGATCGTCATTGCACCGACCATCAACGCCATCACGGCGTTACTAGGAATACCTAGTGTCAGCAACGGGATGAACGATGTCTGTGCGCCAGCGTTGTTCGCGGCTTCAGGACCAGCCAAACCAGCTGGGTGCCCTTTACCGAAACGCTCAGGGTTCTTCGAGAGCTTCTTTTCTACCGTGTACGAAGCAAACGATGACAGCACAGCGCCGCCGCCAGGCAAAATGCCAAGCAAGGAGCCAATTGCTGTGCCACGTACAACTGCAGGCCACGACTCTTGGAACTCTTGCTTGTTTGGATAGAGCGAGCCGATCTTGGCATCGAGTTCAACCCGATTCTCTTTGAGTTCCAGGTTGGTCATGATTTCGGCAAAACCGAACACGCCCATCGCAACGATCGCAAAGCCCACGCCATCTTGCAGTTCTGGGATACCGAAGTCAAAACGAGCAACGCCCGAGTTCACGTCTGTACCAACCATACCCAACAGCAGGCCCAACAGAATCATACAAATTGCCTTGAGCAACGAGCCCGAAGCCAGCACCACGGCACCAACCAAGCCAAGAACCATCAAGGAAAAGTATTCGGCAGGGCCAAACTTGAACGCCAGCTCTGCGAGCGGAGGTGCAAATGCGGCGATCAGCATTGTTGCAACCGATCCGGCAAAGAAGGAGCCCATGCCGGCAATTGCAAGCGCCGCACCGGCGCGACCGTTCTTGGCCATCGCGTGACCATCAAGCACGGTCACAACAGAGGATGTTTCTCCTGGTAGGTTCACCAGAATGGCTGTCGTCGAACCGCCGTACTGCGTGCCGTAGTAAATACCGGCCAACATAATCAGGCCAGCAATCGGTGGCAGAACATAAGTGATGGGCAGCAGCATCGCGATAGTCGGAACCGGGCCAAGACCTGGAAGAACGCCCACCAGCGTGCCGAGCAAACAGCCGACTAGTGCGTATGTCAGGTTTTCGGGTGTGAACGCCACACCGAAACCAATCATTAGGTTGTTAAGTAATTCCATGAACAGGTGCTCCTTAGTTCATACCGAGAAAGGCGGGCCAAATGGGGAATACCAGCTTGAGGCCTTTCACAAAGGCAGCCCAGCACATCACTGTCAAACACACAGCGTTGATGATGGTGGTTTTCCAGTCATGATCGTGACCTGCGGTACTGCTAATCAGCACGACTGCCATGATGGACAGTAACAAGCCAAGTGGGCGGAGCATCACGGCAAACGCTAAGACAGACACGCAGATGATGGCGAGAATTTTGAAATCGAACTTAGCGATTTCGGTTTTCTCAGCCTTTTTGCGCATGGAGTTGAGTACAACAACTCCACCCAAGGCCGCCATGATGATCCCTAGCCAAAACGGGAAGTAGCCTGGTCCCATTCGGGCGGCGGTACCCATTGAGTAACTGGTGGATTGCCAGGCGAATGCTAGACCGAGGACGATGAACATCACCCCCGACCAGAAATCCTGTTTATTTCTAAGCTGCATGGTAAGTAGCTCCTTGACTGCGCTGCTAGTAATTATTTTGTTGAAACGATGGGCGCGCGTGACGCACATTAAACCCACTAGCCGCCCGATTAACTTTTTATGCGCTTGGCTAGTACGGAGTGCATGGTAATGGAGTGCACACGCAAAGCAAACCAAAAAAGACGGTTTCTTCGATGGGGTTTTCCCTAGAAGACACACTTAAATTGCCCCCTTGTCGGGAAAAAGCGTCAGATTTGTGTGTATCGTCCGACTCACGCCAAAGTGACTTGTTTTTTTTAGTTCGGTAGCATAGTTTTCTGAACGCTAGCTTACATTTTTAAGTCGTTTTGTCAGATTCCGATTTTGAGATTGGCAAATTTGCTTTACGATAGCGACATGCTTGACGACCTCGATCACTTATCCACGCGCTTAGCGAAGCTTGTTGCTCTTACGCAGCAGCTTGCGGCCGACCAAAAATCCCTTCAGTCCCAGCTAACGCAGGTACAGGCTGAGCGTGACGCCTTGAAAGCGAAGCTCGATCTGGAGGGGAGTGAGGCGAAGGCGCTGCACAAAAAAGTAGACACATTTGCGAGTGAAAGAGCCTCGTTGCAAGGGTCGCTCGATTTATTCAAACAAGAGCACACCTCATTGCAGGCGCAATTGCAATCGCGTGACCTAGAGGTCAACACGTTGCGCGAGGCGACTGTACAGGCCCGTCAACGCATTGAGGCTGTGCTTGAGCGCTTACCAGGCGCCCCACAACCCGAGGAGCCACGGTAATGGAGCGCGTTGACATCTCTATTCTTGGCCGAGAGTATTCCTTGGCATGCCCGGCAGAAGAGAAGGCTGCGCTGACAGCTGCGGCTCAGCATGTCAGTCAGCTAGCTGGTCGTATCCAGGGAACCGGTAAAGTTTCAGGCAACGAGCGAATTGCTGTCATGGCTGCAATACAAGTCGCCGTTGAGCTTTTGTCTGTGCGCGCACCAGATGGTCCGCTAGGCGGCTTGGCTGTGGGCGACTTCAAGCGTAGAATTGATGACATGAACGCAATGCTTGATGCTGCTTTGGTAGTTTCAGGTTCTGGCAAAACAAAATAAGCCTCATTATTTCCAGTTTGTCCCTGCTGTGTTCGTGACCAGGCCATATATTCTCTGAACCAATGCTTTGGCATACATAGGTTGTGGGATAGCCCGACCGGCATGCACGTCTCTAGTCAGATGCGCTCGAAGTCAGGCAGATCGCGGCCAACTTGAACCCCAGGTTCGAGATGCCGGCCTGAACGGCACGAGCGGGGCATCTACAGCAAAGGGTCTGCCCGATACGGCAGACCCTTTTATTTTTTTGGCGATAGTGGTTGACTCTGTTTTGCCCAATAAAACAAAAGAACACCAGCGCCAATCATTGGCAGGCACAGCCATTGCCCCATGCTGAGCCCAAGGCTGAGCAGCCCTAAAAAGCTATCTGGCTCGCGAGCGAATTCCGCAACAAAGCGTAGGACCCCATAGCCGACTAAAAATACAGCGCTGACCTGCCCTGTGGGGCGCGTTTTATTTGCAAACCACCACACTAGGGCAAATAGCGCGAGGCCTTCCAAACCGAACTGATAAATCTGCGAGGGGTGTCTGGCTAAGCCGTCGCCGCTTTGCGGAAACACCATCGCCCAGGGGACATCGCTTGGCCGACCCCACAACTCTCCGTTGATGAAATTCCCGAGCCTGCCCACCGCGAGGCCTAGTGGTATCAGGGTTGCGACGAAGTCTGCGACTAAAAAAAACGTATAGCCACGTGCACGAGCCAGGAAAAACATCATGACCAGCACGCCGATCAGACCACCATGAAAGGACATGCCGCCTTCCCAGACGTAGAAAATCTCGAGCGGGTGGGTCAGGTAGTGTGCGGGTTTGTAAAACAGGACGTATCCCAGCCGCCCGCCGAGAACGACTGACAATATCCCATAAAAAATAATGTCTTCAAGATCCCGAGCGTTAAGCTTGGTTTTGTGGTGAGATATACGCCAGCGTCCAAGTAGCCAGGCAGATCCAAACGCGACTAAGTACATCAAGCCATACCAGTGGATGGCCAGTGGTCCGAGGCGAATTGCCACGGGGTCGATCGTCGGGAATTGCAGCATGGCGCCCCACCAAGTAAAAGATGTCCGATAATAACCGCTGAAATCTTCACTAACAGGTATTTACACATGGCAAATAACGAACGTTCCAAGCACATTACTGAAGGCGTGACGCGTGCGCCCAACCGCTCGATGTACTACGGCATGGGCTACAAAGAAACTGACTTCGCCAATCCAATGATTGGCGTGGCGAACGGCCATTCCACCATCACGCCTTGTAATAGTGGGCTGCAGCCGCTTGTTGATGCTGCGATTGCCGCAGTGCGCGAGGCCAAAGCTAACCCACAGGTTTTTGGTACGCCAACGATTTCTGATGGGATGTCCATGGGAACCGAGGGAATGAAGTACTCGCTCGTCTCGCGCGAAGTCATTGCTGACTGTATCGAGACAGCGGTTCAAGGGCAATGGATGGATGGCGTGGTTGTGGTCGGTGGTTGCGACAAAAACATGCCAGGTGGAATGATCGGTATTGCACGCATGAACGTGCCCGGCATTTATGTCTATGGCGGCACCATTAAGCCCGGCTCACACAAGGGCCGCGACCTGAATATTGTTTCGGTGTTCGAGGCCGTAGGTGAATTCACCATGGGGCGCATGAGCAACGAGGACTTTAAAGCGATTGAGCAAAAGGCTATCCCAGGTTCGGGTTCTTGTGGTGGCATGTATACCGCCAACACCATGAGTTCGTCATTCGAGGCGATGGGCATGGCACTGCCATACTCCAGCACCTTGGCCAACGAGGATCAAGAGGCAATTGCCAATGCAGCCGAGGCTGCGCGCGTATTGGTCGATGCGGTGCGCAAGGGACGCAAGCCTCGTGACATCATTACGCGCAAGTCGCTAGAGAACGCAGTGTCGGTCATTATGGCTATTGGTGGCTCGACGAACGCCGTGTTGCACTTTTTGGCTATTGCGCACGCTGCAGAGGTGCCATGGACGATTGATGACTTCGAAACCGTTCGTAAGCGTGTACCCGTCCTGTGTGATTTAAAACCATCTGGTCAATTTCTGACTGTTGATTTGCATCGCGCTGGCGGTATCCCTCAGGTCATGAAGATTTTATTGAATGCTGGTTTGCTGCATGGCGACTGCATGACGATTACCGGAAAGACGATTGCTGAAGTACTGAAAGACGTTCCGAATGAGCCGCCAGCGGGCCAACAAGTGATCCGCACGATTAAAAACGCCATGTACGAGCAAGGCCATCTGGCAATCTTGAAGGGCAATTTATCGCCTGAGGGCTCTGTAGCCAAAATTACCGGTCTTAAGAACCCCGTCATCACAGGGCCAGCGCGTGTCTTTGACTCGGAAGATGATGCGATGGCAGCGATCATGGACCGTAAGATCACACACGGCGATATCGTTGTGATCCGATACGAGGGTCCTAAAGGTGGTCCTGGGATGCGCGAGATGCTTGCACCCACGTCGGCGCTGGTTGGACAGGGCTTGGGCGAGAGCGTGGGTTTGATTACTGACGGTCGATTCTCTGGCGGCACATGGGGGATGGTGGTTGGTCACGTCGCGCCTGAAGCTTATGTGGGAGGTTTGATTGGTCTGGTCAAAGAAGGTGACTCCATCACAATCGATGCGCATAAGCAGTTGTTGCAGCTTAATGTCCCTGATGCGGAAATCGAGCAGCGCCGTAAGCTGTGGAAGCAGCCCACCCCACGCTATACGCGCGGCGTGCTGGCTAAGTTCGGCCATTTGGCCAGCACAGCTAGCCGTGGTGCTGTGACGGACGCGTTCGATAAGTGATGCGAACGGCTGTACTGGGAAGAGGATGGCGTCAGTGTTGCGCCATCCTTGGCTTGAGTTTGCTTTATGCAGGAGTTGCCTCGGCGCAGGCCTCTGCAGACGGGTTGGCGCTTGCCAAGTCCAAGACCTGCCTCGGCTGTCACCAAGTGGAGGCTAAGCGAGTTGGGCCTTCTTTTAACTCGATTGCGCAGCGCTATGCGGGCCAAGCCAATGCGGAGCAGTTGCTCAGCGCGGCAATTAGACAGGGCGGCAAAGGGCGTTGGGGCGCTGTCCCGATGCCCGCTCAGTCTCAGGTAAGTGAGCAGGATGCTCAGCGGTTGGCGCAGTGGATTATTTCTTTGCGACCTTAGTCGTACAACACTTTATTTACAGGCGAATCAAATGAGTTCACCTTCTGTTGAAGTGCAAAGCGCAGTGTTTGGTGGAGGCTGTTTTTGGTGCGTGGAAGCCGTCTTCGCTTCGTTGCAAGGTGTGCACAGCGCGCAGTCCGGATATTGCGGCGGGTTTATCGACAATCCAAGTTATGAGCAGGTTTGCACCAAACAAACAGGTCATATCGAAGTGGTGAAAATCGACTTCGACCCTTCGCAAATTAGCTATACAGAATTGCTAGAGGTTCTCTTCGCCATACACGATCCTACGACGCCGGGTCGTCAGGGCAATGATATCGGCCCTCAGTATCAGTCGGCTATTTTTTGGCAAGATGCTGCGCAACGTGATGCGGCGGCGACAATGATTGCCAGTCTGGATGCGGCGGGTGAGTTTCCTGCGCCGATCTGTACAGAGCTGCTGCCTGCTGCGACCTTTTGGCCTGCTGAGGCATACCACGACAATTACTTTGCGCTCCATCCAGAGCAGGGGTATTGTCAGATGGTCGTGGCGCCAAAGGTGCAAAAATTCCGCAAAAAATTTGCATCCCGGCTTAAATCTTAAGCACGCTTGTCGATAATTCATGCATTGAACTTGACAGGGCAAAAAATTCCCTTCATAATCTCGTTTCTCTGCTTCTAATAAAGCACAGAAAACGAAGTAAAGCAGTCAGTAGCAGCCGTGGTGATCTGGTCTTTTAAGGCCATTTAATTCCCGAATACCTACAGATTTGCTGCATTTAGCTGATTTTCAGCTAAATGCAAGTGGTACCTTGTTCTTTAAAAATTTGACAACCGATAAGTGTGGGCGCTTGATACGCGTAGCGCAGGTCACGCAGCTGTAACAGGCTGTTGTGATTGCAAACGAAATCAAGTGCTCACTTGAAGTGAAATAGTAAGCCTCTGGGTGTTAAAGCCTAGTGGTGATACGAAGTCACTTCCTTTGAGCAGCGACGTATAACCGGCCCGAGCTTTGGCTTGGG
>CAIYWO010000137.1 GCA_903929925.1 uncultured beta proteobacterium
CGGGTGGCGAAAGAGTTCTCAAAGTGCGGCATGCCATGGCGCGCGAGTGTTTTCAGAAACGTGCCAAAGAGCCAGCGGGGATGTGTAATGCCCTGCCACGCCAAGCGCACACTTGGCCTGAGAGGCGTAGAGAAACCTGTACGCACATTGTTTTCACGATTCGCTGAAGAAGGGGTATCGACAGTAATCACTAATGTTTTGAAGCCCGCCGCCGCAACGCGATCGATCAAGGGCGCAATCTGTTCCGTTTTACCCGGCAAGTAAGCCTGAAACCAGGCGTCAGGCGCCCGTTCGACTAACTCCTCCATACGAATCAACGAAGAACCACTCATGATCATCGGAACATTCGCACGTGCAGCCGCTTCGGCTAACACGATGTCTCCGCGATAGGCCGACATTGCAGTAATACCCATCGGAGCCATGCCGAAGGGCGCGTTGTAGGTCTTACCAAACACTTCGACTTGATGACTGCGCTTGGAGATATCGACAAGAATACGCGTGAGAAGCTCATACTCTGCGAAAACATCGCGATTCGCCCGCAGTGACTGACCATCTTCACACGCACCCGCCACATAGCCAAAAATAGGCCTTGGTAAACGTTTCTCGGCTTCGCGTTCAAAATCAGCGAGGGATAGAATTTTTGCCATTGCGGACGATTGCGTCATGAGATGCTGCCGTGTGAATACTCAGTTTTTAGGGTGCGTGGCCAACAGCTGCTGAACAACCAGATTGGCCGCTGCGAAACCCATGGAAGCTGTGACATTAACGCTAGACCCATAGCCGGCGCAAGACAGTCCTTGCAAGGGGTCGTTTTGTTGCCATGCAGCAGGCAATATCGTGGGCTGATCCACCCAAAGCACCCGCACGCCCATCTTGGCCGGGCGCTTGCGTGTCTGCCCTTGTGCATCCACGGCACGCGGGTATCCGTGGTTGCGCCGCAGCACGTTGCGCAAGCGCGCCAACAACGCATCGTGCGTCGCCTCAACCAAATCGCCAGCGCGCAAAGCGAGGGAGTCCGTTTTACCGCCAGCCCCGCCGCAAACGATCAAGGGTATGTTGCAAGTCCTGGCATGCAGCACCATCGCGACTTTCGCGGCCATTTGATCCGTGCAATCGATCACAGCACTGAGCCCGCTCGGCAAACAGGCCTCGACGTTGTCCGGCGTTAGAAAATCATCGATAACGGTAATCCGGCACTGCGGGTTGATCGCCAGAATACGCTGCGACATGGCAAACACCTTGGACTGCCCGAGCGTTTCAGTCAGGGCGTGCACCTGCCTGTTCACATTGGATTCCGCGATGTGATCCAGATCAATCACGGTCAGGGCCCCAACGCCATTACGTGCGAGTGCCTCAGCGACCCAAGAGCCCACCCCGCCGACTCCCACAACAGCCACATGCGCATCCCCCAGGTACTGGAGAGCTTGAGGGCCATACAAACGCGACAAACCACCAAACCGACGCTCAACATCGGCAGGGACTTCAGACGCGGTCTCAGTCTGCGACAGGGACATTTGGGTTCAGCATAATGGGCAAAGAATGATGCATTTTTGCATGTTCCAGAAAAAAACCTTCGTCTTGACTCGACAACACGCCCGGAGAGGAAGACAATTTAGCCCAGACACCGTGAGCACGCCTTCCCCAAATCCTCCCCTCGCTAATAAACCGTCAAATTTTGCCGGTCCAGTGGTGCTATGCCTGCTGGTTATGTTGTCCCACATCGCGATTTCCGGGGGGCGCGTAGCCGTATCGCTCACCGCCCTGCAATTAGGTCAGGGAACACTCGAAGTCGGTATTCTGATCGCTGTCTTTGCGCTACTGCCGATGTTGTTTTCTATCAAAGCAGGACGCCTCATCGATGCCATCGGCCCCTGGAAACCGATGCGTGCGAGCATCATTAGCGTGGCGGCAGGAACCTTCCTGCCTGTGGTGTGGCAAAGTCTGACTGGGTTAATCATCGCAGCCACATTAATCGGCGTCGGGCACATGACCTTACAAATCGCCGTGCAACGACAGATGGGGCTCAGCACAGGCGAGGAGCGGCTACGTAATTTTTCGTGGCTCTCATTGTCGATGGCAACCTCTGGCTTGATTGGGCCACTTCTAGCGGGTGTGTCCATTGACTATCTTGGCTATCGATCGGTGTTTGTATTGTTGGCGATCGCGCCACTGGGTAGTCTAGTGGGGCTGATGCGGATGCGTCGTTACCTTAAGGCTTCGCACACACAAACGCCGGTCGTGACACAAAAACAGAGTGTGAGCGATCTCTTGGGCAGCCCCTCTCTGCGCAAGGTCTTTGTTGCCAACATGCTGCTGTCGACGGCCTGGGATACGCACATGTTTGTGGTGCCAATTTTTGGCGTGCACGTCGGTTTATCACCCACCACAATCGGTTTTATCCTCGCCTCCTTTGCGGCGGCGACAATTGTGATTCGATTAGTTCTGCCTTGGATTCAACATCATGTCAGACCCTGGCAACTCATCAATTTTGCCTTGATCGTCACTGCGTTAAATTTTTTACTTTATCCCTTCTTTGAACAAGTCTGGATTCTGGTCTCGCTTTCGTTTTTATTGGGTTTGGGCTTGGGGTCCACCCAATCCAGCATCCTCGCGTTATTGCAACAACATGCGCCCAACGGTCGCGCCGGCGAGGCTTTCGGCTTGCGCATGGCTCTGATCAATGGCTGTCAGGTGGCACTTCCTCTCGCCTTTGGCGCCCTAGGAACCTTAATGGGTGTGATGCCACTCTTTTGGGTCACCGCAATCGGGCTGGGTGCCGTGCGCTGGTTTACAGACGACGCCGAAAAGCACGAGACGCCAGCCGCACTGGTCAAGACCGATTCCCCCACTTCCCAGAAACAACCTTAGCACCATGAAGCCTTCCGCCGGCCTCCCCACTCCACCTGCAGTCAGCGCCTTTGCACGTTGGTCAGACGAAAAAATGGCGGATTCCATTGATGCCACGCTACAAACCTGGATGCCCGACCAGGACGTCTGGATCTTTGGTTATGGCTCTTTAATTTGGCGCCCAGAGTTCGATTTCACAGAAAAAAGACCGGCTCAGATCGATGGTTTCCATCGCGCACTTTGCCTCTGGTCGCGTATCAACCGCGGCACACCCGAAGTGCCCGGATTAGTCTTTGGACTGGAACAAAGTGGCGCCTGCCAAGGAATGGTGTTCCGGGTGGCCGCAGACCGCGTACGGTCAACCTTCTCCTCCGTCTGGAAG
>CAIYWO010000138.1 GCA_903929925.1 uncultured beta proteobacterium
CTAGTTGGCGGAATTGTGGTCTATGGTCTCTTAAAACTTACTCTTGGTTTGCGCATGGATCCAGAAGATGAATTTGCTGGCGCAGATCTCAGCATCCACCACGTATCAGCCACACCAGAATCGGAAAGCTCATGGTAGTCAAAATTGATTATGTTTCGGACATCGCCTGCCCTTGGTGCGCTGTCGGTTTGGGTGGTCTTGAACAAGCGATTAAAAAAATCGGAGACGCGTTCGAGGTCGAGGTGCACTTCCAACCTTTCGAACTAAATCCAGATATGCCACCAGGCGGCCAAGATGTCTTTGAGCATCTCACGCAAAAATATGGCAAGACCGTTGACCAAGTGCGGGCCACACAAAACGACATCAAAGCCCGTGCGGCAGCGGTTGGGTATCCTTTTCATCCCGAGGGCCGTAAACACGTCTACAACACGTTTAATGCGCACCGTTTATTGCATTGGGCTGGCACGGAGCACGGCGCGCAAGCGCAACATCGTCTTAAACACGAACTACTCATCACATACTTCCAGTTGGCAGTCGATCTTGATGATGTACAAAATGTCCTGGATGCCGTTAACCGTGCAGGACTAGACGTCTCTCGGGCTGCCAAGATCCTGGCGAGTGACGAGTTTACGACCGAGGTGCGCGCACAACAGAGGAAATACACCTCGATGGGTATTCAGTCCGTCCCCTCCATCATCATCAACGATAAGTACTTGCTGCAAGGCGCACAACCGGCCGAGGCGTTTGAACAAGCGCTCCGGCAAGTCGCCGCAGAGAGCGAAAACAACTAGTCATTCAGCCGGCATTTCGGTACAACACAGAACAAACCATACACAAACGCTTGAACGGAGACATCAAATGGATCTCGGATTAAAAAATAGGGTGGCACTTGTCACCGGTGGCTCACAAGGCATCGGCAAAGCTTGCGCAATCAAACTCGCCGAGGAAGGTGCAACAGTCGTCATCGCAGCCCGTGGTCGTGAACTTCTAGACCAGGTAGCCGCTGACATCCGCGCAGCGGGCGGCAACGTTCTAGCGATTGCAGCCGACGTCAGTCAGGACGCAGAATGTGCACGCATCATTCAAGAAATCCTCAAGGCCTACGGTCGCATTGATATTCTGATCAATAACGCAGGCACTTCAGCCACCGGTGAGTTTGAATCCGTCACCGACAAGGACTGGCAGGCAGACTTTGATCTGAAATTGTTTGCCGCAATTCGTTTATCGCGTCTGGCCATTCCAGAAATGCGTAAAAACAAATGGGGTCGTATTATCAATGTGACCAATATCGGCGCCAAGCAGCCTCGCGCTAAATCAATGCCAACTACCGTGACACGCGCAGCAGGTCTGGCAATGACCAAAGCGCTATCCAAAGAATTCGCTGCAGATAACATTCTGGTAAACAGCGTGTGTATTGGCCTGATTCGCGCCGGTCAACACGAGCGTAAAGCTGCAAAAGCCGGAATTCCTGTGGAAGAGCTTTACGAAAAACAAGGTAAAGAGGTTCCGCTCGGTCGCGTGGGTCGTGCAGAAGAAGTTGCCAATGTTGTCGCATTCTTCTCGTCTGAAGCCTCGAGCTACGTCACCGGCAGCAGCGTCAACCTCGACGGCGGTACATCGGCGGTAATGTAATCATGAGCGCACTCACCTCTAGTGTTAAAGCAATGGTGTTCGACACCTTCGGTTCTGTCGTGGATTGGCGAGGCAGTATCACGCGCGATCTCACGCGCTGGGGCGCCGAAAACGGTTACTCCTGCGACTGGACCGCACTAGCAGTGAGATGGCGCTCGCTCTACCAGCCTTCGATGGAAAAGGTCCGTAGTGGTGCACGAGAATGGACGATCCTCGACGTCCTGCATCGTGAATCGCTTGACCAACTATTACCGGAGTTCGGTCTTGAAAAAATGACCGAAGCACAACGCCAACATGTCAATAAGGTCTGGCACCGTTTAGATGGCTGGCCAGATGCCGTAGCTGGCCTGACGCGTTTAAAGAGCAAGTACATCATTGCTCCGTTATCCAACGGCAACGTTTCGCTTTTAACCGACATCGCCAAATACACCGGTCTGCCGTGGGATTTGAACCTATCGACTGAAGTGTTTCGCTGCTACAAGCCCCAACCACAGTCCTATTTGGGCGTTGCAACCATTCTGCAACTGGATCCAAGCGAAGTGATGATGTGTGCTGCCCACAACGATGACTTGGCTGCTGCGCGCAAGGCAGGACTCAAAACGGCTTTCTGGCCAAGGCCCACAGAGCATGGTCCAGACCAGAAAACCAACTTAACAGCAACAGAGAGTTGGGATGTTGTAGCCAAGGATATTCGAGACCTGGCGACCCAGATGGGTGTCTAGGCCATACCAAAACGCATGGTCACTCGCGCCAGACCTCTTGCTCAATCGTGAGCTGGCCGCGCTCACTCGAGACAAATAGTTCAGCATCCTGAATATTC
>CAIYWO010000139.1 GCA_903929925.1 uncultured beta proteobacterium
CGCGAGGGGTTGTGGAGTCGCAAAATTGAGCGCAACGTAACGCTTTTGCCTGAGCCTGATTCGCCGATCAGCGCAACCACTTCGCCGCGTTTGACCTTTAAGTTAACGCCAGAGACCGCACGTACAGGCTTGCGACCTCCGGTAAACGTTACGGTCAGGTCTCGAATATCAACAAATGTCTTGTCGTCGCTCATGCGACCTCCTGCTGAGTGCGTGGCGCCTCTGTGTGCCCACTTCCCGCAACATGCATCAGACATGCAACGCCATGTCCGGCATTGTTGGATACGAGTGCAGGCATCTTCTGCGAGCAAATAGCTTGCGCATGCACGCAGCGTGTATGAAAGCGACAGCCCGAAGGAGGGTTGATTGGATTTGGTGGATCACCCGAAAGCGGTGGCTCCTCCGTACGATTATCCGGATCCATCGATGGTACGGAAGAGAGCAGGGCACGCGTATAGGGATGCTTGGGATGTTCGAACAGCGTTTCACAATCGCCGATTTCAACTACTTGTCCTAGATACATCACCATCACACGGTCGGATATGTAACGCACGACGTTCAGATCATGGCTGATGAACACGTAGGTCAAACCGAAATCTTCTTTTAAATCCAGTAACAGGTTTAAAACTTGTGCCTCGACGGACTTGTCGAGTGCCGATACGGCTTCATCCAAAATGATGAGTCTTGGCTGGAGCGCCAGCGCTCGTGCGATGTTTACCCGCTGCCGCTGGCCTCCTGAGAGTTCGTGCGGATAGCGTTCTGCGAAACGATTAGGATCCAGACCGACACGACGCAAGAGATCACGTGCGCGCGCTACAGCATCCGCTTTAGAGACGCCGTGCACTTCAGGCGCGAAAGCAATCGAATCTTCGATGGTCAGGCGTGGATTCAAAGACGCATAACTATCCTGAAACACCATCTGTGCTTGACGACGAAACTCTTTGAGTGACATGTCCCGACTGCCGACGGAGCGACCATCAAAGATAATGTCGCCGTTATCTGGCGGTGTTAAGTTCATCAGGAGTCTGGCGGTCGTGGACTTGCCGCAACCGGACTCGCCGACGACCCCCAAGGTTTCGCCTTGGCGCACGAGAAAGTCGATATCGTCTACCGCGCGCACAACACCACCACCTCGGCCAAACACATCTTTCTTGAGAGCAAAGTGTTTGATCAGGTTTTTAACCATCAATAATGGTTGCGCTGAACCAGGTGCAGCTTCCTTCTTCACAGTCGTATCCATCAGTTTTTGATCTCCATGGCGGTGCGCAATCCATCGGAGAGTAGGTTGAACGCGATAGACGTGATGAAGATCATGACGCCAGGAAGCGCCGCGATCCAGGGTTGGACGTAAATCGCAGTTCGTAACGTATTGAGCATCAGACCCCATTCCGGTTCAGGCGGTTTGACGCCGAGTCCGAGGAAGCTCAGTCCCGATGCCAGAATCATGGACACGGCAATTAAGCTGGTCGCATAGACAAAGATGGGACCAAGTACGTTACCTAAGACATGCACACGCACAATCGTGAAGGCATTGGCACCGGAGGCCCGTGCGGCATCCACAAAATCGCGACCACGAATTTGCGTCGTCACGCTTTCGGCGACACGGGCGATCGGTGGAATAAACACGATGGTCAGCGAGATCAGTGAGTTGGTAATACCCGCGCCCAAGACGCCCGATAACGCGATTGCCAACAGGACGGAAGGGAAGGCGTAAAACACATCGATCGTACGCATGATGACGGTGTTGACTGTGCCGCCAGCGTACCCCGCGATCAGACCAATCACCGATCCGATACAGAAGGCGAAGATCACGGGTGTGATTCCCATAAACAGGGAGAGCTTGGTGCCCACAATCAGACGTGTCAGCATGTCACGACCAAGTTCATCCGTGCCCAGCAGATGCCCAGGAAAGCCAATTGGCTTGAGGCGCTTCATGATGGAAGAGGCAAACGGATCGTAGGGGGCAATCCACGGCCCGAAGATTGCCATGATGAGCAGGAGCAAAATAACAAAACCAGCAAACATCGCTAGCTTGTCTCGCATAAAACGTTGCCCGACGTTACGCCAATAGCCAGTGGACTTCTCAGTGACAACGGCGGGTACTTTGGAGGGGTCGACGGTGATGTTCAGCATGTTCAGATTCCCTGTTCCATTAGCTACGCGCGATCCGAGGATCGAGCAGGGTCTGAATGATGTCAACAATCATATTCAGAACAACGAAAAACATCGCAAGAACAAGGATGGTTCCTTGCAGCAACGGAAGATCGCGTTGAAAAATGGCCGAGTTCAACAGAAAGCCTGTACCAGGCCAAGAGAACACTGTTTCAATCAGGATCGATCCGCCAAGCAAGTAGCCAAGCTGCAAGCCCATGACGGCCAGGGCTGTTGGGGCAGCGTTCTTGACGACATGCAGGAAGATGCCAACATTGGTTAAACCCTTGGCACGTAAGCCGACGATGAACTCTTGCGCCAGAATGTCTGCAACGAGCGCGCGCACCGTGCGGGCAATAATCCCCATGGGAATGACGCTCATCGTGACGGCGGGTAGAATCAAATGCTTCATGTGCTCAAGGTTCCAGACCCAGTCCGCCGAGCC
>CAIYWO010000140.1 GCA_903929925.1 uncultured beta proteobacterium
CAACCGGTAGCTTGAAGCGCTCGGCAAATTCGACGAATTGTTTGACAGCTGTTGCATTCCAACGCGCACCGCCTAGGATGGCGACAGGTGCTTTAGCTTGTGACAAGCGCTTGGCAAGGTCCGCCATTTGGCCGAGGGAAGGTGCCGAGTCAATCGCTTCGTAGTGCGGCGCATCTGGCACCGTTGCGAGCTCGACCAGCATGTCTTCGGGTAGCGCAATCACAACAGGACCAGGACGTCCCGAGGTCGCAACATGAAACGCACGCGAGAGAATTTCTGGAATACGCGCTGGATCGTCGATTTCGGTTGCCCATTTCGCCGCTTGTCCGAAAACGGCGCGGTAATCCATCTCTTGGAACGCTTCGCGCTCACGCATGCCGCGTTCGATTTGTCCGACAAAAACAATCATCGGGGTCGAGTCTTGTTTGGCAATGTGAATGCCGGCGAGCGCATTCGAGGCGCCGGGCCCGCGCGTGACCATACAGATCCCAGGTTGTCCGGTCAGTTTGCCGTGTGCGTCAGCCATCATGGCAGCACCGCCTTCCTGACGACAAACAGTTACTTCGATATTGACATCAACGAGTGCGTCAAGCACCGCTAAAAAGCTTTCGCCCGGGACACAAAACACGTGCTCCACGCCGTGGCTGACCAACTGGCCGACAAGAATTTGACCGCCAGTGCGGGGATTTTTGGCTGAAGGGGCTTGGCTCATTATTTTTTAGTCATTTATGGTGAAAGGAATGGGCTTAATCATATCGTGTTGCAAGGGGATTTTTCCCGGTCAGCCCAATTAAATTGGGGCGCCTAGCCATTCACACAGGTCGCTATCTGCCAAAGATGTATCGCCGATTGGATCTCTGGCGGCGAGACGGTGCTTTAAAACCAGATCGGCCAGTTTTGCCCGGATGGGCATGCTTGCTTGTTTGGCTTCCCAGCGCATGGCAGCCATCGTTACGACATGGTAGAGGCCGCTCGCGGCTTGGCGCGCTTGCTCTGAGGTGTTGGCTGCACTGGCACTCTCGGCAAACGCAAACGCGCGCTCAATACGTTCTGCTTGTAGGGCTGCCAAGGCGGGTGAAACTGGGAGTCCGTCCGCGAGCAACCCCGCAACATGGGCACGCAGCGCGGGAAGGGCCTCCTCACGCTGAATGGCGCGCAGCACATCTAGTGCGACGATGTTGCTGGTTCCTTCCCAGATCGATCCAAGATGGGCGTCGCGCAACACACGCGGATCGCTCCATTCCTCGATATAGCCACAGCCTCCGCGGACCTCCATGGCGTCCCCTGCAACTTTGCGCGCATCCCTGCAGGCGCGAAACTTGATCAAGGGAGTCATGATGCGCATTAAGGGACGTTTGCTAGGATCGTTATCCGCCGCAGCCAAGGCCTGAGCTGTCTGATACACCATGGTTCTCGCCTGCTCGGTCAGCATGGCCATTTTGCTTAACTGACGTTGCATTAAGGGCATGTCGACAAGGTGCTTGCCAAACGCTTGACGATTTTTTGCAACATAGAGCGCCTCGGTGAGGGCACGCCGCATCAAGCCCGCAGCACGCACTCCGTTTGAGAGTCGCGAGTTGTTAATCATGTCGGCCATTTGCTTGAAGCCCATGCCACGCTCGCCGACGAGCCAGGCAAAGGCACCTTCGAGGCGAATCTCACCGCTAGGCATCGAGCGTGTGCCCAGCTTGTCTTTGAGTCGCAGGATTCTGTAGTCGTTTGGCGTGCCGTCAGGGCGCGTCCGTGGCAGCAGAAAGAGGGATACTCCTTTGAGTCCGTCGACGGGCTCGGAGCGCGCCAACACCATCGCAAAGCCAGCATCTGGATTTGAACAAAACCACTTGTCGCCAGTAAGTAGCCAGTCCCCGCTGGCGGTCAGAGCTGCTTGAGTGGCTGTCGCGCTGACGTCGGAGCCAGCGCCTTGCTCGGTCATGAACATCGCACCTTGGTGCAAAGCGTCAAAGTCCTGCGTGGTGACCATGGGGAGTACTTGGTCGACAAGCTTTGGATCACCGAATTTTCTCAGGGTCCGTGCGAGA
>CAIYWO010000141.1 GCA_903929925.1 uncultured beta proteobacterium
CATTGTGGCCATCGCCAAGCCAGCACCGTTAACCAAGCAACCGATATTACCGTCGAGCTGAATGTAAGCAAGCTCGTGTTTGCTCGCTTCGATCTCTGCTGGATCCTCTTCGTCCAGATCGCGATACGCAACGATTTCTGGTTGGCGGAATAAGGCGTTGCTATCGAAGTTAAATTTCGCATCCAAGGCAATGATGTCGCCTGAACCAGTCAGGATCAGAGGATTGATCTCTGCCAATGATGCATCGGTATCCCAATAGGCCTTGTAGAGTTTTTGGAACTCAGCAGCGGCTCTACCAACAGAGGCCTCTGGCACACCAATTCCGCGAGCTAGTGTGCTCGCCTCGGCATCGGTTAAGCCAGCGCCGGGGTTTACAAAAACCTTCAGAATTTTTTCTGGATGATGCTCAGCTACTTCTTCGATATCCATCCCACCTTCGCTAGACGCCATCACGCAGACGCGTTGCGTCCCGCGGTCTGTCACGATACCAACGTAATACTCTTTCTTGATGTCCGCACCCTCTTCGATCAGCAGACGCCGAACTTTCTGGCCTTGTGGGCTAGTTTGATGGGTAATCAACTGCATCCCAAGAATTTCGGAAGAGATCTTGCGAACTTCATCGATGGAGCGCGCGAGTTTGACGCCGCCGCCCTTGCCGCGACCGCCCGCATGAATCTGCGCCTTAACGACCCAAACAGGACCGCCAAGCTTTTCAGCGGCGCTCACAGCCTCGTCGACGTTGAATGCAGGAATGCCCTTAGGGACAATCACGCCAAACTGTCTTAGCAACTCTTTGCCTTGATACTCGTGGATTTTCATGGGATTGCTTTCCGTCCAAATAAACTAACTACGATTCCTGACCATCTAAAAGCTATGCACCAGGGCCTAGGTTGAGGTCTGTGTTTGTTCCGCCACATACCATTGGGGATAATGCTCTTTCGTTACGACTCCATCGAGCCGCCATGCATGACAGCCGCCCAACTGAAACGGCTTGCGCCCAGCGTTCTCTGCCTCTGAGCGCTTCATACCAGACATACTTTGTACCGCTGCAGTGGGTAATACAGTTGCCAACTCAGTCATATGCGTACAGCCGGCTGTCCGACCGAAACGTTCTTTAATCTGTTGGCGAAAGCTCTTGAGCAAATTCATGCCAACCAAGTCTTGATAGGCTGCTGTCACAGAAGTGCAAGGCTCGCCAAACGGCGAGGCATCGTACATGGCAAAGGCCTGCTTGATCTCATAGCTCGTGTCAATCGTAATACGAATATGCATGTGATGGAACGGCTTGTGCGCCGGCTGCTCGGTTCCGTTACGCTTGGTGTAGGAATACGACTTATCATCGATAAGCTCGGCCTCAAGATCCCACAGACCGTCTTCGCGCTCAAAGGAATGCACCTGAATCGAGCGATTGTGCATGGGCTTGCGCGGGCAGTCTGATTTAGGGAGTGGCATACAAACTTAGTGTATCTTTTGACACAATGCAGCAAAGCCACGGAGTATAGCGCAGAGGGCTTGCCTGACGCTACAGGTCAGCAGGTTCCCAGCCACCTAAAACCTTGCGTACAACATCGCTAGAGAACCCCCGCGACAACAAAAAACGCCCCTGCCTTGCATATTCAGCATTGTTACCGGGTTGAGGGGCCTCAGCGAATTTCTTCTGCCAAACTGCCCTAGCCCGCGAAAACTCAGTTGACTTAAGTTGTTCTTGAGCTTCGGCGATCTGATCTGCTGAGACTCCGTGTTGCCGCAGGTCTTGAGCGATTCTTGCCGCACCGTGCAGACTAGCCTTGCGGTGCACCCAACCCTGGGTATAGCGCTCATCGGATTGCCACCCGCTCTTTGAGAGCTCATCGAGAACCCGGGTGAGCTCCTCTTGCGAGTCGGCAAAAGGAGACAGTTTTTTTTCAAGCTCGAAACGACTGTGTTCGCGCCTGGATAGCAGACCAACAGCCCGGGCCTTGAGGGAAAGACCCGGGCGCAGCTTAGATGTCATCCTCGCTGTCAGGCTCGGCGGCCGCGAGTTTGGTTGCTTTACTTGCGCTAGCCTTCGAGGCAGCAGCAGGCGCAGAACCTACAGCGGGCGCACGTGGTACCACACCTAGCTTTTCACGAACGCGGTTCTCGATCTCAATTGCCATTGCAGAATGCTCACGCAAATACTCACGCACGTTGTCCTTACCCTGACCGATTCGCTCGCCGTTGTAGCTGAACCATGAACCCGCCTTGTCGACAATGCCCGCCGTCACGGCGAGATCGATGATTTCGCCTTCGCGTGAAATACCAGCACCGTACATGATGTCGAACTCAGCTTGCTTAAAGGGCGGTGCAATTTTGTTCTTGACGACTTTGACACGTGTCTCGTTTCCAACGACCTCTTCACCTTTCTTGATCGCACCGATGCGGCGAATGTCCAAGCGAACAGAAGAGTAAAACTTCAAAGCGTTTCCGCCTGTCGTGGTCTCTGGGTTGCCAAACATGACGCCAATCTTCATGCGAATCTGGTTAATAAAGATCACCATGCAGTTGGTTCGCTTGATGCTGGCCGTCAGCTTACGCAGGGCCTGGCTCATTAAGCGGGCCTGCAGGCCAGGGAGCGAATCACCCATTTCGCCTTCGATCTCGGCCTTGGGCACCAAGGCGGCAACCGAGTCGATAACAATCAGGTCAACCGAGCTCGAACGAACCAATGCATCTGTGATTTCAAGTGCTTGCTCGCCCGTGTCCGGTTGGGAGATCAACAAATCGGTCAAATTGACACCGAGCTTAGATGCGTACTGCACATCCAGTGCGTGCTCCGCATCAATAAAGGCGCACGTACCGCCCACTTTCTGCATTTCAGCAATCACTTGTAGCGTCAGGGTAGTTTTACCGGACGACTCAGGGCCGTAGATCTCAATCACTCGGCCCCTGGGCAGCCCGCCAACACCCAAAGCGATATCCAATCCAAGAGATCCGGTCGATACCACCTGAATATCGTGCTCGACCTCATTGTCGCCATAGCGCATGATCGAGCCCTTGCCGAACTGCTTTTCGATTTGCGAAAGTGCAGCTGCGAGCGCCTTGCCCTTTTCGGCTGAGCCGGGCTTAAGTGATTTTTCGTCCATGACTGGATCCTTGGTAACGGTGAATACAAACTCGGCAAAGATGTGCGGCTGTGGTGCTACAAACTTAGTGCATTGAAATTATTACATCAGATTATACTGTATAAATAAACAGTGTCAAATAATATCCAAGCTTAAAACTCACTAAGGACTTACCCTGAGTCACGCTTGAAGCGCCGCTTTTTTACGGGACCGGCGTGTCAGAATAACCACGAAACAATTAGGTTCGAATACGAAGAATTAAACAATGAGAATCTTAATCGCCGAAGATGACAGCATATTGGCAGACGGCCTGACTCGGTCGTTGCGTCAAAACGGGTATGCCGTCAATGCAGTGAGTGACGGTGTGGCTGCAGATTCAGCACTCTCTTCTCAAGAATTTGACCTGCTTATCTTAGACCTCGGACTGCCACGCATGTCTGGCATCGAAGTGCTCACCAAACTGCGAGCACGTAACTCGCACCTCCCGGTCTTGATTCTTACAGCGGCGGACAGCATCGAAGAACGCGTCAGAGGACTTGACCGCGGCGCCGATGACTATATGGCCAAGCCGTTCTCTCTTTCAGAGCTCGAGGCCAGAGTGCGGGCTCTGGCTCGGCGAGGTGCTGGGGGCGGCGGAACGATTCTTAAACACGGCCGTTTGGAGTTCGACCAAACTGGTCGCGTCGCATCTGTGGATCAGCAAGCGCTTGAGCTTTCCGCTCGCGAAGTCAGTTTGCTTGAAATTTTGTTAACACGCACCGGAAGGATGGTGAGCAAGTCGCAAATCGTTGACCATCTCTGCGAGTGGGGCGATGAGGTGAGCTCGAACGCCATCGAAGTCTACGTCCACCGCTTGCGTAAAAAGCTGGAACCGAGTGGCGTCAAGATCGCCACGGTGCGAGGTCTCGGCTACTGCCTTGAGCGTGAAACGGCAGCTTCGTGACAGCTCAACACCTTAGCGGAAACCCCGAAGCACTAGAGGTGCTTCGAGCCAGTTCAGACGCATCTAGTATTGCCCC
>CAIYWO010000142.1 GCA_903929925.1 uncultured beta proteobacterium
AAGCCAAGCTCAATACGGCCAGGAAAAAGTGAGGCGAGGGTTCCAAACTGCTCTGCTATCACCAGTGGCGCATGGTTCGGTAGCATGATCCCGCCAGAGCCGATGCGAATTTTTGAGGTTCCGGCTGCGACATAGCAAAGTGCCACAGCTGTCGCAGAACTCGCATTACCGGTCATGTTGTGGTGTTCAGCCATCCAGTAGCGGGTGAATCCCCATTTTTCGGCGTGTTGCGCGAGGTCGCGGGAGTTGTGCAAGGCATCGGTGGCCGTGAAACCCTGCGGAATTGGGGATAAGTCTAGGATCGAGTAAGGGATGCTCATAGGTAATCGGGGCGCGTGGGCGGGTTATGCTTACGGATCAGAGTGTGAACGGGAATTTCGTTTCATCTGAAGTGATTCAATAATACGCCCATTTTTTTGCCGAGTGACGTAAAGCCTCGGCCTTCGGAATGCTAACCGTCTGTCTTTAAAGGAGCACGCGATGCGTGAAGTGTTTATTACCGCAGCAGCCAGAACCGCCATTGGTGATTTTGGAGGGGGTCTCAAAGACGTCGCGCCAATCGATTTAGGTGCAACCGTGGTGAAGGCGGTATTGCAGCGCTCGGGTGTCGATGGTTCGGCTGTGGGGCATCTGGCTTTTGGTCATGTTGTCCATACTGAGCCGCGCGATATGTATCTATCTCGCGTTGTCGCTTTGAATGCTGGCTTGCCACAGAGTTGTGCTGCCTTTAACGTCAACCGCTTGTGCGGTTCAGGCTTGCAAGCGATTGTGTCGAGCGCGCAGTCGATTTTGTTAGGTGATACCGAAATGGCGATCGGGGGTGGAGCTGAAGCCATGAGTCGTGGCGGTTATTTATCCCAGACCCAGCGTTTCGGTTCGCGCATGGGTGACACAACGGTTTCGGACATGATGGTCGGCGCGCTGACCGATCCATTTGGTCGCATGCACATGGGCGTGACCGCAGAGAATGTTGCCAAGCAGTTTGGTATCTCGCGCGCAGACCAAGACGCGTTGGCGGTCGAGTCACATCGCCGTGCGGCAAAGGCACAAGACGAGGGCCGTTTTAACGATCAGATCGTGCCGGTCGTGATTAAAACGCGCAAGGGCGAAGTGGAATTCAAAGTCGACGAGCATCCACGTCGTGATGTGTCAATTGAGGGCTTGGCTGCGCTACGTGCTGTCTTTGTTAAAGAGAACGGCACAGTGACAGCAGGTAATGCTTCTGGCATTAACGATGGTGCTGCAGCGGTCTTAATGATGAGTGGTGAAGCGATTAAATCCAGTGGCGCCAAACCCATGGCTCGTCTTGTCGCCTACGCGCATGCTGGTGTCGACCCTAATATTATGGGTATTGGTCCGGTGCCAGCGACTCAAGCCGTGATGAAGCGAGCAGGTTTGACAGTCGATCAAATGGATGTGATCGAAGCCAACGAAGCTTTCGCTGCACAGGCCTGCGCTGTTGCCAAAGAGCTTAAGTTGGATTCGGCACGTTTGAATCCTAACGGCAGCGGCATTTCGCTCGGACACCCAATTGGTGCGACCGGCGCGATCGTTACGACAAAGGCTATTTATGAACTGCACCGCACCGGTGGCCGTTATGCGCTGGTGACGATGTGTATTGGTGGTGGACAAGGGATTGCCGCAATTTTCGAGCGTGTGTAAGCAGTTGCTTGTTAACTGACGGGCTCTTCGTGGTCAAAAAAGGGACAACCTCGGTTGTCTCTTTTTTTTGATGCGACCGAGAGGTTAGTAAAAAACGTCGCTAGATATGACCGAGTTCGGCAATTGAAACCACCTGATTGGCAGCGACAACAAGATGGTCGAGTAGTGCGATATCGACAACAGCAAGAGAGTGTTTCAGTTGTCGGGTCAAGGCAATATCAGCTGCGCTGGCCTGCGCGAGCCCCGAAGGGTGGTTATGGGCCAAGATGATTGCGGCCGCGTGATGTGTCAGGCCGATCTTGACGAGTTCGCGTGGGTAGATCGTCGTTTCGGTTAGTGTGCCCCGGGAGATTTCGGTGGAATGTATCAGTCGGTGCTGATTGTCTAGTAATAACGCTACGCAACGCTCAATGCGGCAGTTGCTCAGCAGCGCTGTGCAGTAGGCGTGAATTTGTGGGCGGTGTTTAAGCGAGCAACCCCGCTTTAGCTCTTCGACGATGGCGCGCCTGGCAAGTTCGAGAATGGCATTGAGTTGGCAAATGCGGGCATCACCTAATCCCACTATTCCTTTAAGGTCTTCCACGCCGGCCCCAAGCAGTGGCCGTAGTCCCCCGAACTGCTCAACAAGTTGTTGAGAGAGGCTCAGTGCACTGAGGCCACGCGTCCCGGTGCCCAGAATGAGCGCCAGCAGCTCCGCATCTGTCAGGATCTGAGCGCCATGTTGCATTAATCGCTCGCGCGGTCGTTGGTCAGGTGAAAGTTGGTCGCGCAAGGTCATCTCGTAAGCTCTAGAATAGGCGTTTTGCCAAGCTCTCTACGGTGACAGATTTTGACTGACCAGAACCAAACCACACCTCCACTCGTCCGTGCGGATTCCTACCTGACCTTGCACTATCGCATTGTGTTGGAAAGCGGACCAGGCAAAGGTTCGACTTTCATGGACACGTTTGATGGTCGTCCTGCAACGTTGCAACTTGGCATGGGTCAGTGGTCGCCCGGCATGGAACAACCCCTGATTGGCCGCCCAGAAGGCGATTGTTTTAGTTACGTGTTGGAGCCGGCAGCTGCCTACGGCGACAGAAACCCGGAGCTCATCCAGCGCGTATCACGTGCAATGCTCAATGAACATGCTGGTGAAGATGCAACGTTTGATCCTGGCGATATGGTTGAGTTCACGGCGCCCAACGGAGGACGTTATTCCGGTGTTCTGAAAGAACTCGATCAAGACAGCGCACTGTTTGATTTCAATCATCCACTAGCGGGTGTCACTCTGCGTGTGGATATCGATTTGCTCGGAGTGTTGTGATGAGCCGCACATCGACTGTTGACTTGACGAATTTGCCCGGGCAGGGCGCAGAAATCATCCTAGCCCAGCCTCGCGGATTTTGTGCTGGCGTGGATCGTGCGATCGACATTGTGGAGCGCGCGCTTGAGCTTCATGGCGCGCCTATTTATGTTCGCCACGAAATCGTACATAACCGTTTCGTGGTTGAAGACTTGCGCGCTAAAGGCGCTGTATTTATTGACGAGCTCGATCAGGCGCCGGCAGGCGGTATTGTCGTGTTCTCTGCACACGGTGTATCGAAAGCTGTGCGTTCAGAGGCGGAGTCCAGGGGACTTCAGGTGTTTGATGCAACCTGTCCGCTTGTGACAAAAGTGCATATCGAAGTTGAGCGTATGCGCGCGGCAGGAAGAGAAATCATTATGATTGGTCATAAGGGTCACCCAGAAGTGGAGGGCACCTTAGGGCAGGTCAACGATGGCATGCATTTGGTTGAAACGGTTGAGGATGTTCATGCTCTGCGTGTCAGCAATCCTGAGATGCTTGCTTTCGTCACGCAAACAACACTATCTGTTGATGATGCGTCTGTGGTGGCTGAGGCGCTGCGTACGAAATATCCAACCATTTCTGAACCTAAAAAAAGTGATATTTGTTACGCCACACAGAATCGGCAAGACGCAGTCAAGGTGATGGCACCAGAGTCTGATTTGGTATTGGTTGTGGGCAGTGCGAATAGCTCGAACTCTAATCGCTTGCGTGAAGTGGCTGAGCGCAAAGGAATCCCAGCGTACCTCATTGACGGTCCTGAATCGATCGAACCTGCCTGGCTGGTTGATCGCAAGCGCATCGGTATTACAGCGGGTGCTTCTGCACCAGAGCTACTGGTACAACAGGTGATTGAGCGCTTGAAGGCGTTGGGTGCGATCTCGGTGCGCACACTCGATGGCCTCCAAGAGAACGTATCGTTCCCCTTGCCTAAGGGCTTATCGCGTAAGGTTGTAGAGTAAGGCTACTTGTGCTCGACCCAGATCAGTTTCTGTGTTGCAAACCCGAGCTCTGCTGCCTGCTTGAGCAGAGCTTCTCGGATGCTAGGTGCGATCGTTTTGCTGCGCGCCAGTATCCAGAGGTAGTCTCGATCGGGGCCTGAGATCATCGCCCACTGATAACCGACTTGATCCAGGGCAATTACATGGTAGCCCCCGTAGAACGGACCAAAAAAAGAAACTTTCAGTGACCCCTGGGTTTGGGGGCCGGTAAACAAAGCGCGGCCCGTGGCTGATTTCCACTTGTCGCGTTTGACGTCGTACCCCTTGTTTAATACCTCTAGGCTACCGTCAGGTTGCAGGGTGTAGGTTGCAGATACCTCACTGAGCCCGCGTTCAAACGAGTGGTCAAGGCGGGCGATTTCATACCATTGACCAAGATAACGGTTGACGTCAAAGGGAGAGACTGACTGTACGCCCTCAGGGGGCGCAGTTGAGCAGCCAGCGATTGATATCAGCAGCGCCAAAAACAACGTCTTAATGGAGAGTTTTTTCATGCGCCTGATCTATTAGGTCTGAAGAGAGGGGTGGTGCCGATGAACGTAATCGAACTGTCGACCTACCCAAGACGAATTATAAAAAAAATGGCATTTTTTAGTGTTGATTGAAATTGGAGAAATCTCATTGAGTCCAGTATATATGCCGCTCTCCAACATATTTTTAATATTTTTGATTGAGAGATGTTGATTCATATTCAATGATGTGGGTTACACAGGGGTTACACGGATGCTCAATCATGGCAAAGGTTAGCTTTACCGCCGGACGGGTACAAGACTTCAAATGCCCCTCAGGTAAGCAACAGGCTATAAAGAAAATCCTATACGTATTAAAAAGCCACCCGAAGGTGGCTAGTGCTCAAAAGGGCTTGGGTTATCGGCGCAGCGGGAGCTAACACCCACACGCGCTGTAGCAGCCAAGCAGTGTTTTCATATTGATACCCAGCGCTGTATTTCCCCGCTGTGTACCACCAGCCCACCCTAGAAAGGCAGCCAGCACCGATGCATAGCAGTGTGACAAGCCAAATCCGAAAATCCCGCCAGCGCACCACTCGCAGCCTGCTCCAGTGCATCATCAGAGACGTCATGTACAACAACTTCATTAAGTTCAATGTTCATAGCAGACTCCAAGGTTATGGGTTACTGGCGCAGCAGGAGCTAACACCAAAGAGAGTGGTCTCAACGACACTGCCGGTCAACGGCTCAGACTGGTCCCCCTGCGCACTGGTGGCACCCGCCTGAGTTCACGTTCGCGGTCGGTGCCACCTGCGCACCACCCGCAGCTTGCTCCAGTGCATCGTCAGAGACATCCTGTACAACAACTTCTTCAAGTTCAATGTTCATAGCAGACTCCAAGGTTGAATACCCAAGTGGGTACGGGTTACCGGTCAGCAAAAGTTCTTTGTGCAAATGCTCACGGTCGGTCCCCCCTGCGCACCACCCGCAGCCAGCTCCAGTGCATCATCAGAGACATCCTGACCAACAACTTCATCAAGTTCAATGTTCATAGCAGACTCCAAGGTTGTAGATTACCGGCGCAGCAGTGACTGATACCAGTTAAAAGCATTTTAAGAAATGCGTTAACTTTATAAAACCACCGTTTAACAGGTGTCAAGCAGTGCTGCCATTATTTATGTGTAGGTGCGAGAGTTGAGAAAGCCCCTCGCCCGTAAAAGCTGAGATACCTGA
>CAIYWO010000143.1 GCA_903929925.1 uncultured beta proteobacterium
AACCAAAGTACCCTACTGTTCAGGAAGATGCTATGTTTGCTCTTGGATAAATCTGGCTACTTTAAGTAGTGACTTCGGCATCAATTTCAGCGAATACTTCACTCGCACATCTGAAGGCTTCGACTCCAGCTGGGACGCCACAATAAACAGTCGCCTGAAGGAAAACCTCTTTGATCTCATCTCTCGTGACGCCATTTCTCAAGGCGGCACTAATGTGCAGTCGCAACTCCTGCGGCTTACCCAAAGCTATTAACATAGACATCGTGATTAAACTGCGGCTTTGACGAGGCAAACCGGGGCGCATCCATATCTCCGTGAAACAATAGTGATTAAGAAGTTGCATGAATTCTTCTTTGAATGGATCAACCTTGGCCTGCAGTTGTTTGTCAATCCGCTCGGCGCCAAAGAGCTCGCGACGAATCTGAATTCCTCTCTCATTTGCGTCCTCAGAATAATTCTGGATTTTGCTCATCGGATATCTCCTGATATAGATCACTTAGTGCGCCATTAGGGCGTCAACGTTATGCCTTTTTTGGCGACTATTTCCCGCAGCTTTCGTCCTTCAACCTGAAGAGCCTCGCGAAGTTCCTGAGGAGAACGTGAGATCGGCGCGAAATAGCCCAGCTGATTCATTCGCGTACGAACCCCCTCGTCTTGTAACGCTAATCCAATAGCAGCGGCGATGTCGCTGACAATTTCTTTGGGAGTATTCCTTGTCGCAAATACACCTACCCAAGCTGTAAGGACCTCAAGATCCTTGTAACCCATTTCTCGGAAAGTAGGAACTGCGGGCG
The DNA here is from genome assembly GCA_903929925.1 of uncultured beta proteobacterium. Classification (GTDB taxonomy): domain Bacteria; phylum Pseudomonadota; class Gammaproteobacteria; order Burkholderiales; family Burkholderiaceae_B; genus Zwartia. The sequence continues at coordinate 795 of CAIYWO010000143.1, forward strand.
CTAACGGGTGTCTTGCGGGAGAATTAACGGCATAGGCGCGAACACGACCATCCCTGATGGGAGCTAAAGCTGAATTCATTGCATCGACCATGACTGGGATATGCCCACCAATCAAGTCTATCTGAGCGGGACTAGTGCCCTTGTAGCCGACGTGTGCCATATCCATGCCGGCAGAATCGTTGAGCATGAGCCCAGCAAGGTGAGACACCGTTGCCGGGCTATAAGAAGCAAAGCTAACCTTACCTGGGTTAGCCTTGACGTAGCTCACCAGCTCCGGAAGTGTTTTCGGGGGAAAGGCAATGTTTCCAGTTAATACTAGGGTATTTCTTGATGTCTCCACAATTGGCAAGAACTCCGTCATTGGATCAATAGTCAATTTAGTTACGTATGGCGTAAGCGTAAAAAAGCTGTTGATAGTCACTAATAGTGTGTGGCCATCGGGTTTTTCACGAATAACCGCATCCGCACCAAGCATGCCCAGGGCGCCAGGTTTATTGTCAATGACTACTGCATGGCCACTTGTTCGCTGTATGACCTCGCCGATTAGCCGGGCGACGGTATCTGGCGACCCCCCCGCGGGAAACGGAACCACTATGCGAATCTGCTTGGAGGGCCAGCGCTGCTGCGCTTCGGAGAGGGTCGCCCAGCAACCGGTAAAAGTAAAAAATATCACAGCAAAAAATCTTGTCATTGTCATAACATCACCTCCTAAATAAATCTTTTATTGAACAT
>CAIYWO010000144.1 GCA_903929925.1 uncultured beta proteobacterium
GCAATCACACAGGCAAACAACACCCAGTTGGTGAAGGGCACATAAATCTGCCCTCTCTCTTCGCCGGAGGTATGAATGATCAACATGCGCGGCAACAAACCCATTTGAATCGCTTGACGCGACACCGAGAACGCACCAGAGATGACCGCTTGCGACGCAATAAAGGCTGCAATTGTCGACAAAACAACCATTGGAATGAGCGCCCATTCGGGTGCTAGCTTAAAAAATGGACTGTCGATTGCGCTTTTATCTGAGAGCAGTAGGGCTCCCTGTCCAAAGTAGTTCAACACCAGAGCGGGAAGCACAAAGCCAAACCAAGCCAAGCGAATGGGGCGACGGCCGAAGTGCCCCATGTCTGTGTAGAGGGCTTCACCTCCCGTGACTGCCAACACCACGGCTGAAAGAGCGAAGAAAGTCAGGGTGGGGTATGCCGTTGCAAACTTGAAGGCATAAAACGGATTCAACGCGAGCAATATTTGTGGATCTTGTGCAATTTGCACGATGCCCAGTAAACCGAGCACAGAGAACCAGACAATCATCACCGGTCCAAAGAACATTCCGACCATGGAGGTGCCGTGCTTTTGTATGACAAACAATCCAGTCAAGATCACGAGCGCGATCGGCATGACAAAGGGCGTGAACTTGGGCGTCACAATTTCTAGTCCTTCAACAGCTGAAAGAACAGAAATTGCGGGCGTGATCATACTGTCGCCAAAAAACAGACCTGCAGCAAAGATGCCAAGCATCGTCACGATCCCGGTCAACCCCAAGGCCTGCGTACGTTCGGTCATCATTGCAAGCAAAGCCAGCGAGCCGCCTTCACCTTTATTGTCGGCGCGCATGACAACAGCCACATACTTGATTGATACAACCAACATGATCGACCAAAATACAATCGACAGCATGCCCATGACATTGTCTGGTGTGACGGGAATAGGGTGGTGTCCGTTAAAAATTTCTTTCAGCGCGTAAATGGGGCTCGTTCCGATGTCGCCATAGACGACACCGATCGCCCCAAGGGTCAGGGCGGGTAATGCTTGACGATTATTCATGCGATTAGGATATTTTCTTTTGACGCCTCATTGTAGAGCAGGAACATCACTTGCCAGCGTATGGGTGCTGCGTTTTCCAATGGCGAGCAATATCGATGCGCCGGCAAACCCAAATGCGGTCGTGCTTCTCAAGATGGTCTAAAAAACGGATCAAACCAGCCATGCGACCTGGTCTGCCAAGCAGCCTGCAATGCATGCCGATCGACAACATCTTGGGGCAGTCCTCACCTTCGGCATACAGCACGTCGAAGCTGTCACGCAGATACTCAAAGAAATGGTGACCCGTGTTGAACCCTTGCGGTGTCGCAAAACGCATGTCGTTTGAATCAAGCGTGTATGGCACGATTAACTGTGGGACCTGGGTGCCATCTGTCTTCGTCACCTCAGTCCAGAAGGGAAGATCATCTCCATAGTTATCACTGTCGTACTCAAACCCACCATGATCAGCCACGAGCCTACGCGTGTTAGGACTATCGCGCCCGGTATACCAACCTAACGGCCACTTACCGTTTGTAATTTCTTTGAGCATTGTGGTTGCTGCAGCCATATGTGCTCGCTCGGTCGCCTCATCAATGCCCTGGTAATGCAACCAGCGCAGACCGTGCGAGGCAATCTCATGATCTTGCTGTAGCAAGGCCGCGGTTAGTTCTGGATGTCGCTTGAGTGCAAGTGCAACACCAAACACGGTTAAAGGTAGCTTTCGGCGCTCAAATTCGCGCAAAATTCGCCAAACGCCGGCTCTTGAGCCATATTCATAAATCGATTCCATGCTCATGTGTCGGGCCGGATAGCTTTCAGCCCCGACGATTTCGGACAAAAATCTCTCAGAGCCTGCATCTCCGTCGAGAACGGTGTTCTCGGCACCTTCCTCATAGTTCAGCACGAACTGAACAGCGATCTTCGCGCGTCCTGGCCAATTTGCCTGTGGGGGAAGGGCGCCGTAGCCGACAAGTTCTCGGGGATACTGTTCTGAGTAGGCTTTCATGGAGATTGTTGTATTTGATGATGTGACAAAGTGCTTACGGTAAAGCCCAAAGCTTGTGCAATGCAAGATGAAAGTTTGACTTAGTTTTTTTCTTAACTTTACTCTTGAACGGCACCGCTGCGTGTAAAATCATTTCCGATTCTAAAACAATCAGTTAGCGCATAATCCTCGGTGTTGCGACAGCATCGTTGGTGATGCTTTGTACTGGCTTGGCGTGCAAATGAAATAAGGATTCGATTGGATGGCTGGCAGTTTGCTCATTAGCGGTAATCCGCAGCATTACAAAGCAATCGGCGAGGGCGGACAACCGGTCTACTCGGTTGCTTTTCAGCTGCGTGAAGCTATCCGCCTAAAGGCGGGAGCCGAGGTCGCAGATTGCTTGGCAATCCCACAACCTAATCAACACGGGAGCGTGATTGATTGGTACGCGCCAAACCCAGGTGATGTCGTGCCATGGTCTGCTGCGACCGTTCAGGAACGCGAGCGCGCGTTAGCTGAGCTTGATACAGCCCAAAGCAAGTTAGAGGCGGCAGCGCAAGCGATGCGCGACACGTTTGGTGGTAACTCGCAGACAGACCGCGAAAAGAACACCGCACTTCGTCTAATCACGAAGGCATTTTATTTCCCCGACCCAAATTTTATTTTTCTTGTTGGCGGTCGCCCCGTCATTACTTTCTGGGGCTTCAACACCCTAGGCGCATCCTTACCCTCTGATCCCTTTATCGGCTTACGTAGCGCGGCACCGGCAGCGGCTCCTCTCACAGAACCTGTTTCAAAACGCTCTTGGTGGTGGTGGCTATTATTGCTCTTGCTCCTGTTGTTGCTTCTGTTTTTTTTACTGCGCAGCTGCGCGCCGCAGTCTTGGCTTGCTGGGTTGCCTCTCATTACACAAACGACACCAGAGACGCAGAGTGTTCGCCCTGTGCCCGCAGAGGCAACGCCCAAGGCACCCGACACCGTCGTTGACCGAGGTATCACCACATTACGTCGCTGGTGGTCGGGCCAAACTGGCGATTCTCCGGTTGGCTCAGCAGACTCGTCTGCCAGTGTTGATCGTGGAGCGGGAGAGGGCACCGCTAACACAGAACCTGTGCCAAACAGCGCGCCTGACGCCAATGCCGCACCCGAGGCAACAACACCAACGAATAACGATACGGCACCGAGCCCGACGCCAGAGCAGTCAGTTCCGAACCCCGCGCCAGATGCCGCACAGAACGCAACACCCCCTGCAACACAAGCACCCACGACTCAAGAGCCTGCTGCGGGTAACGCAACGCCTAATGCAGGCAATCCTCTGCAGATTCCTAACTCCGCTTCCGCCAACGGCTCGACTAATTTCCTGGATGGACGCTGGAATGCTGGTGCGGGTATCCAAGACGCTAAAACAGGCAAGCCACTTCGGATGGAGTACGACTTTAGCCAAGGCAACGGTCAAGGCAAGGTCACGATTCAACGCGGCGATGGCACGCGTTGCGCTGGAGATGTCGCCGCTCAAATGCAAGGGCGCTCTTTGAATATTAACGATCGTGGTGTCGCAAAGTGTTCAGATGGCAGCACGATGGCATTACCTAAAGTGACCTGCGTCCCCTCGGCCGATGGCCGCGCTGACTGTCAAGGGCGATACGATAACGGTACTTCTTTCCCTGTGTCGATGCGGCACGCTCCAAAATAGTAGGACGACTTTATATGCTGTCAGACATTCATTCCTACGAAGATCAGACGACGTTGATCATGGGAAGTGGTGTTCAGTTTCTGGACTTTGCTGCGACCTTTATTGTGAAAGGAAAGTCTGGTGAGTTTGCCAAGATTGGCGATGCTGGCCCAATTGCAAGACTCGAAGAGGATGAGCGCACTGGCAAATTATATTTTTCATTTGACGAACGCAAACAGCCCACACAAGCAAATTTTGATCTTGGGCAAGATCAGTCCCTAAAGCTTTTGCTGGACACGTGGCTGCCCATTCCATACTTTCGTTTCAGCCCGCCATCACGGTTCGAGGAAGGCCCTTCGAATTGGGCACGTGCTCGCATTACTGAAGTTGCTCCAGGTTCAGACCCAGAGGGACATACCCATCGGATCACGTTTGCGTTTGATACGAAGGTGTTACCGGCGCGCAGTGACACGTCGTACATGGGTCCCTCAGATGATGACGTCAAAGCGGGCACCAGTTTTGCCTTTGCACATCGCGCGCATGAAATGGGCTGGTTCCTTGACCAGAAATGGATTGATGGTTGGCTTCGAGAAATTTTTGCTGAATTAGGCAGACCGCGTCTCAAAAAAGATGCGGAAGATATTCGTACCGATAGTAACGATCTCCATCATCAGGCACATTACCTAAACGTACTTCACCTTCTAGGTACTCAGCTCAGCCTGCCTGAGATCAAGGTTATTTCAAACGCACCGAACGATTTGTATAAGCCAATACCCGTCGACTTAGTGCTGGATATTGGTAACTCAAGAAGTTGTGGGATTTTGATTGAGGATCATCCTCAAGAGAGCGATGGTTTGCGCCGTCGTTATGAATTGTCACTGCGTGATTTATCTCGACCAGAATATATTTACAGCGAAGCCTTTGAAAGTCGCGTAGAGTTTTCGCAAGCCAGTTTTGGTAAGGACCACTTTTCCGTACAGAGCGGGCGCAGCGATGCTTTTTTATGGCCAACCATTGCGCGAGTGGGTCATGAAGCAGGGCGCCTAGCGAGTCTGCGGCGCGGGACCGAGGGGGCAACGGGGCTTTCTAGCCCGAAGCGCTACCTTTGGGATCAAGAAAGCTTCGAACCAGGCTGGCGCTTCAATACATCGTACATCAAGCTCGACGCTGAGCCGCATGCAACTGCTGCACCCGTTTCACGCCTGATTAATGAATTGGGTGAAGCGCTCTATACGCTCGAACCAAATGACAGGATGCCAGTATTCCATCCTCACTACTCGCGTAGTTCGCTCATGACCTTCATGTTGAGCGAGGTTCTGGCACAAGCGCTTGCACAGATAAATAGTCCAGCTCAACGCCTACGACAAAGTCATGCGCGTGTGCCACGTCATCTTCGCTCCATTATCCTCACCGTTCCTCCGGCGATGCCTCAGCCTGAGCGCAAGATTTTTGAGCAACGCATGAACCAGGCCATTGGGCTCATTTGGAAAAGCCTAGGCTGGCACCCAGAGGACGCCGGTGTCGAGACCGACGAGGATCGCGAACTTGCGTTCCCGCGGTTTCCAGAAGTGCATATTCAATGGGACGAGGCCACCTGCGGACAGGTTGTCTATCTGTTTAGCGAAACACAGAATAGTTTCGGGGGCCGCCCTGAGGAGTTCTTCGCGGCACTTGCTCGCCCAGACCAAGCTCCGCGTGCAGGAAATACAGATCCTTACATTTCTATTGCGACGATCGACATTGGTGGTGGCACGACTGACTTAGTGATCAACGAATACTCACTGGACAAGGGTGAGGGAGGCGCTAACCGCTCTGGGGGTGGTGGCGCGTACATTGTTCCAGAGCAACGCTTTCGCGATGGCTTTAAGATTGCCGGAGACGACATCGTGCTGGATGTCATTCGTCTCGTCGTGATCCCGTCTGTTGTCGAGGCGTTTAAGGCGGCCGGTGTTCCGGAACCTGATGCACTTGTCTCTCGTTTGATGGGGAGTGAATCGCTTGATGCCCAGATTTCTGTATTACGTCAGCAGCTGACACTGCAGGTTCTATATCCCGTAGCGCTACGTATTATCAAAGAGTACGAAAAGTATGACCCGCTAGAGCCTGGCAACCTAGGCGTTGTGTCCGTGAACGATTTGTTAACAGACTACGCTCGCCCAACACCTGATGTGCTGGACTACGTCAATGCCGCTGTCCATCGTGCTGCCGGGGCCCAGGCCGCCGGCTTTGATGTGCTCGACATAGGTGTACAGATCAACCTACGACGTTTGCACGAACACTTTGTACGTGGAGAGATCAGTATCTGCAAGTCGCTCAAAGCGTTGTCCGAAGTGATCTATGCCTATCAGCCTGATGTGCTGTTACTGACCGGACGGCCGTCACGCATGCCAGGTGTGCTTGCCTTTGTTCGTTCGCTGCTTTCGCTACCAGCCGGCCGGATACTTCCTCTGCACCAATATAAAACCGGTCCCTGGTACCCGTTTCACAAGAACGGCCGTGTGGATGATCCAAAGAGCACGGCAGCCGTGGGCGCGATGCTTTGTTTATTGAGTCGCAGCTTGCGCCTACCGAATTTCTTCTTTCGCTCTGCCGCCTTCAAGCCCTACTCAACGCTGCGTTACATGGGCATGATCGATAACAACAATGCGATTAAAGAAGCTAACGTATTCTTCCGGGACATCGATTTAGACAATCCGGACTATGACTTCCCAGATACAACATTCGAAGTTCGCGGGGCCATGCGCTTAGGATTTCGTCAGCTCGATGCGGACCGTTGGCCTGCGTCGCCTCTTTATACCTTGACGATTGACGATCGCGATTTAAGAGAAAAACTTGCCGCCAAGGGTGTTGTACTCAAGGTTTCATTGCGTCGCAACGAGCGCGCAGGCGCGGAAAGTTTCGAACTCGCCTCGGTAGAAGGTGGCTCTAAGAGCAAAGTGAAATTCAAACTCAACACAATGATCGATGCTGGCCTAGGTGACTCGCAGTATTGGCTCGACAGCGGCAGCGTAAGGTAATTAGCATGACAGATCTGCTTTCACAGAAACTTACTCAAGGCTGGACGACGATTCATACCGAATCGGGGTCAGCGATCGACTGGATTCAACGTGTTCGTTCCAACGCACGAAGCGTTGACAACGAAGCTGACAGCCTGGTGATGAAACTCAGGCGCATTCGCAACCAAGCCAAAAGCCTCGCGGTAGCTTCCAGTCTGCCGTCAACAGTTGGTTTTTTTGGACTGTCTCAAGCGGGCAAGTCCTACCTCATTTCTGCGCTCGCTGCGGGTGGCGATGGCAAATTAGAAACCGAGGTCGATGGAAAGCGTCTGGATTTCCTAAGCCATATCAACCCACCGGGTGGAGGAAAGGAAGCAACTGGGCTAGTGACCCGCTTTAGCTATCGCGCCAAGCAGGGACCGCAGGGCTTTCCGCTAGAACTGAAATTATTTGAAGAAATTGAGCTCGCGAAGATTTTGGTGAACTCTTTTTTTAATGATTTCAATTTCGAGAAGATCGGTGACCCGATAGATCTGGCTGCTGCCCGGGCAAAGTTGCTCGAACTGGAGTCCCGCCGGCAGTCTTTGCCCGTTCCAGGCGTTACTGAAGACGACATGGTCTCACTGTGGGATTATCTAAAAGACAGATTTGCTGCTTCGATACGAGTGCTCGAGGGGGAGTTTTTGCCGCGCGCTGTCGGACTCGCGCCTTACTTGAGTATTGATGACCGCAGCCAGTTATTTGCTTGCCTGTGGAAGCAGGCTCCCGCACTAACCGATACTTTTCTTTCGCTCTCCCGCGCACTTGCGGCGCTCGGACATCCAAAGAGGGTGTATGCGCCAATTGATGCTCTGGTACGTCCCACAGGAGCGAACGGTGTGTTGTCCCAGGCCGATAGCATCATGAACGTCGATATGCTTGAAAGGCTTGGTCGCGCGCAGGACCTCCAAATTGAGGTGGTGCCGGCCTTAGATGGCAAAACTGGCACAAAGTATGCCTTACCGATCGCTCAGCTTGCCGCACTGACAGCGGAGTTGATATTCCCACTCGTTAACAAGCCACACCAAAAGGTGTTCGAGGAAGTCGATCTTCTAGACTTTCCCGGATATCGCGGACGCTTGGGCTTAGATTCACTCACTGACATTAGCGCTGCACAAAGCAAAGATCATCCTGGCAATCCCGTTGCGCAATTGTTACTTCGCGGCAAAGTCGCCTACTTGTTCGAGCGTTATACAGACTCGCAAGAAATGAATGTGCTGGTGGTCTGCACTGCGTCACACAAGCAATCTGACGTCACTGATGTCGGACCTGTTCTGACTGAGTGGATTCGAAAGACCCAAGGCGCGACCGCAACAGAGCGGAACAGAAGGGCGCCGGGACTGCTGTGGGCAGTCACGATGTTCGACATCAAGATCGCCGACTCTCTCGGCAAAGATGAGGACATGCTGCACACGGTATGGAACAACCTGATTAAGATGACCATGCTGGAGCGCTTCGGCAGTTTCGAATGGATGCAGGACTGGGCCAACGGAAAGTCCTTTGACAATGCGTTTCTGGTTCGCAAGCCTCGCATGCCTGTCGCATTCTTGGATCTTGAAAACGGTCAGGAAGTTGCTGTCACCGCGAGTCAGTCCTCGCAGGTTGGTTTACTAGAGCGTACCTTTCTAAAAGCAGAACTGATACAAAGTCACGTCGCGAATCCAACGCAAGCCTGGTCTGCGATGATGCAACTCAACGATGGCGGAATCGATCGACTCAGCGATTATCTTGCAAAGGTAAGCACGCGTCAGGCGAAACTAGATCGTATCAATGAGCAGATGGAAGAGGTGCTGCATGACCTCGTCGAGAATCGCCTATCGCGTTGGTTCGCTCAGGATGGTATGGGTGAGGTCCTGGCAAAGAAGAAGATCGCGCAGTCAGTCGTCTCGGCCTTAACCCCGCGCATTCGGCTGCTTGCTGAAATTCAAGAAAAGCTTCAGCTACCTGAGCCTCTACTGCAAGGGCTCTACATGGGTGCAGACGTATCAACTGATCAATCACCTGTTGGTGCCGTCGATTCCGGCCCGGCCGCTCTGAACCTCGGTGACGACCCCTTCGGCTTGGCCGATGATCTTGACTTGTTTGGGGAAAAACCAAAATCTGCCGCAGCGACTGAGAAGTCAAAGCCGATTGGAAGCGATGCGCGCTTTGCTCAGGCCGTTCTGCGTGAATGGATCAATCATTTGCGCGGCATTTCGAGCGAAGCGAGTTTACTCACTTACCTAGGGCTTCCAAAAGATGTTGCTGAAATGATGTGTGATGAGCTGATCACAGGCGCAACACGACTTGATCTGCAGGACGCCTTGTTTCACGTGCTGTCCCGTACAGAGCAGGTCGGTACAAAACGAGAGAAACTAGTTGACCGGCAAGTGCTCGCAGCAAAAACAGTTTTTTCAGATTACATCGCATGGCTCGGCTATGTCAGCCTGCCTCTGTCAGAGCGCCCAGAGAGCCGAGTCAATAAGGGCCATCGTTTGTTTGAGCAGCCACAAAGGATCGGAAGGGGCGCCTTGCCACAGATCACCAACGATCCGGTTGAGCACACACGCGCTTATATGGGCGATTGGCTGGTTGGATTAGCTCAGTTGATCGTAGAGAACGCGGGGCACGACGCGGGACGTGAGATTCGTCCGGATCAGAATGCTGAGTTGGGCGCACTGATCGCGACATTCAATTCGGCACGGGTGTCTACAACATGAAGAGCATTCGACCCGAGATTATGAGTGCGCCCGGTAGCCTGCCAGGGCATGGTTTGCTCGTTCTACCGAGTGTTGCACATGACGCACTGGATCCCTTAGGTCAAACTGAGATTCTCGTGCAGCGCAATCAAGATAGTCGCTTTCTAGCGCTTGATGGCAAGTGGTCTGCTTCTCAAACCTGGCATCAGGTTGACCGCGCATTGAGCTCTGGCGAAGATGTAGAGTTGGTGCTCGGGCCCGGCATTGTTGATCCCTTGGTTGAAAACACGCAGATGACGTATTTGCTCCAATTGCGGTGTGGAGAGTCGCTGATGCAAGGCGTATTACGTATTCGCGAAGGAGTTCTCTCTTCGCACGCTGCGGGCAGCATGACCGATCCGATTACGCGCGTATCCGGCAGGGTCGCTCCAGCGCCCGAACCACTTCGCTTTGAGCCCGAGCCGGTCGTCCCGCCTGAGGTTGACGCCACGCCTGAAGTATCTCCGCAGAAGAAGTCTAGTCACTTAATCTGGATTCTATTGATCGCGCTGATTCTTGCTCTCGTTGCTGGATATTTCGTCTGGAACGCCCTCAAAGGAACGCCGGTCACACCTTCGACCGCAACGCAGCAGCCTCCAGTCGCTGCAGCCGCACCGGCCGTCACTCCGCCAGCAGCGCCATGCAGCACCGCTGCACTATCTGCTGCCAAAGACGATCTGACCTTTTTGCAAGAGTGTCTCAAAACGAACCCAGAGGCGGCACAGATACTTGAGGTGATCGGTGCGGCTAAAGTTGCCAAACGGTGTGACTTGATGCAACGACTCTATGCATTTAAGAGCCAGTCTGGCGATACCGCAGTAGCACTCGCCTACGCACGCGAATTTGATCCTGAGTTCCATCAGGTCGGGTGTATTGCGAGCCCTGATAAGGCGACTGCTATTTACTGGTATGAACTCGTGCTATCCAAGCAACCTGATAACGCTGACGCTAAGGCCCGCGTTCAAGTGTTAAAAAATTAAGAACACTATGACTCTCAATCGCTCGCTCGCTGCGCTTTTCTCATCCTTGTTGATGACGTCTGCTTTTGCGCAGACCGATAATCGTCCGCTATTACAGGACGGAAAAAAGACGCTATACCAGCGCGTGCTCACGACCCCGTCCTGCAAGTTATACGCTAAACCGGGTGACGCAAGTGGTGCTGCTCAGGAGGCATTTAGTCGCTACTACGTGTACACGCGGCAGAATATAGGTGGTGCGGACTGGGTGCAGGTGGGTCTGGATACCGTTGGTAAAAAGATTGGCTGGCTTGATGCGAAGTGCACTGTACCTTGGAAGATGCAGCTGTCACTGGCCTTTACAAACCCAGCCGGTCGCGACCTATCCCTATTTTTCAAAGATCGTAAAACCATCGAAAGTGTCTTAGACGCATCAAACCCTGCGAGCGTCTATACGCCTATCTTGGACAACATGAAAAACACCGGGCGCGACTTGAAAGTGGTCGCGCGTGAACCCGAGTTGTTTGTCGACTTTAAGAAGAACTTCTATTTGCTGCCGATTTTGCAGGCAGAAGAAGTGATGAGCGATGCTGGCTTTAACGTGCGCTTGTTAGAGGTCGCATCTGTTAGTCGGCAAGATGCCGGAGCGAATCCTGCAGCGAGCCCTCAAGCTGTGCAAAGTTCGATCAAAGCTTTTAGTGCTGGGGTCATGTTCGTGATTGACTCGACGCTATCCATGGATCCCTATATCGAACGCACGCGACAGGCCGTACAAACGATTTACGCACGGATGGAGAAGGAGAAGCTTGGCGACAAAGTTAAGTTTGGCCTGATCGCGTTTCGTTCTAACTTAAAGGCTGTGCCGCAGCTCGAATACACCACGCGTTTGTACGTCGACCCGTCAAAAGTCAAGGACGGTGCCGATTTCCTGGCAAGGATTAAAGATCTTAAGGCAACCAAAGTATCAACGCCCAAGTTTGACGAAGACCCCTACGCAGGGGTTAAGGAAGCACTCGATAAAGTGAGTTGGAACGAGTTTGGGGCGCGCTACATCGTTTTGATTACGGACGCAGGGGCCATTGACGGTGGCGATCCGCTTTCATCAACAGGGCTCGATGCACAGGCACTGCGCAGCCTTGCGAAAGAGAAGGGCGTTGCGCTCTATGTTTTGCATTTGAAGACTGCTGAAGGTAAAAATAATCATCAGTCAGCACAAACACAGTACGAGACACTCGCCTTCAGCGCAATCACAAACCGTGCGCTGTACTATCCGGTTGACGCCGGTCGTGTGAATGTCTTTGGAGAAACGATCGAGGCCTTGGGCCAATCGCTTGTTTCGCAAATCAAACAAGCATCCATGGGAGAGGTTGTACCTGGTAGCGCACTCACCGCAAGCAACGCATCGCCTGCGCCCGCGGCTCCACCGGCAGCCGCCAATCCCTCTGCCGCAATCGCGCAAGACGCAGTACTAATTGGTCGTGCGATGCAGCTCGCCTATTTAGGTGGTGCGACCAACGCCAAAGCCCCTCCATTTTTTCAGGCATGGATTAGTGATCGCGATCTACTTAAGCAGAACGTCCCGACGACGGAAGTCCGCGTACTCCTGACCAAAGCACAGCTAAGCGATCTAAGCAGTATTGTTCGGAAAATTGTTGATGCTGCTAATGCC
>CAIYWO010000145.1 GCA_903929925.1 uncultured beta proteobacterium
CTTGCAAGCTGTGCTGGCGCAAACCGGAGCAAGTTGGGAAATCATCGTCGTCGATGATGGCAGTCGCGACAACACTCCTGTGCTGATGCAGTCTTGGTCGGCCAATCCCGGTTTTCGCTACGTTCAACTTTCGCGTAACTTTGGCAAAGAGCCAGCAATTACTGCAGGCATCGAAGCAGCGATAGGTGATGTTGTCATCATCCTCGATGCAGACCTACAACATCCTCCCGAACTCTTGTCCAAGATGCTAGAGCGCTGGGCTGTCGGCGTCGATATGGTTTACGCCGTGCGTGCAAATCGCGACGATGAAAGTTTCACTAAGCGTTTTGGTACACGCGTTTTTTATTCACTATTGACCGGTGCCCGGGGCGTGCGTGTGCCTCCTCACGCCGGAGATTTTCGTCTAATGGATCGCAGTGTGGTTGACGCGCTTTTGCGGCTACCTGAACGCAATCGATTCATGAAAGGTTTATATGCCTGGGTCGGATTTGAGTCTGAACCCATTGAGTATGTGCCAGATGCCCGTCAGCATGGGGAATCCCGATTCAGCACACTGAAGTTATTGCGTTTGGCACTAACAGGGTTGACGGCTTTTACAACCTGGCCACTGCGGGCGGTCAGCTTGTTTGGCTTCCTCGTTTCGATGTGTTCGTTTGCCTACGGCTTGTATATCGTCATCGAGTATCTGTTGTTCGCAAACCCGGTGAATGGGTGGCCCACAATCGTCACGATCTTATTGTTTTTTTCCGGGATTAACTTAATTTCTCTCGGGATTGTTGGCGAATACATTGCCGGGATCTTTGACGAAGTTAAAGGCCGTCCGCTGTATCTTGTGCGGCAAACGCAGGGCCGACCCAACCTGCAGGGCGCAGAGCTTACGCGCGTCCCACCACGCGAATGAGCGGTACTTCTACACCGCTTGTGGTGTGCGCAGACGATTACGGCCTAGAGTCTGGTGTTGATGCCGCGATTGTTGAACTCGCCAAAAACGGACGTTTGAGCGCAACGGGGTGCCTGGTGAATGCAGCAGGCTTTGTGCACTCTGCTGCTGCACTGAAAGACCTGCCTATCGATGTAGGCCTGCACTTAAACTTTACCGAAGACCTCGGCCCCCCAGGAACCTACCGCCCCCTTGGGACGCTGGTCGCGTTGGCCTACACTGGTCAGTTGTCGGCCTCGGCAGTCCGACGGCAGATTGAACAACAACTAGATCTGTTTCATCAGCACCTTGGGCGAGAGCCTGATTTTGTCGATGGGCATCTTCATGTGCATCAACTACCGGTGATTCGCAATCAGCTTATTGAGGCGTTGCGTGTGCGGTATCCCAGCCGACTACCATGGCTGCGCGACACACGCCCCACCTACTTGTCCCGCAGCCTGCCATTTATGCAACGGACGAAAGCTCACGTCATTGGCGCACTCGGTGCGCGTGCATGTTCTGTGCTCGCACAAAAAAATGGTGCCAAGCAGAATGATGGTTTTGCCGGTGCGTATGATTTTTCGCGCCCACATCCAGATTACGCTTGGATGCTAGAGCAGTGGCTGATGCATGCGCGCGCCTGGACTGTTTTGATGACGCACCC
>CAIYWO010000146.1 GCA_903929925.1 uncultured beta proteobacterium
AGATAGGCATCGTCCAGCATCTGCTCGGGCGTGACTTCCATGGTTCGCGGATCGGCCACGTAGCGATACAGATCCGCCATGGCAAGCTTCATGGCTTCGATCTGAATGTGTTGCGACTCGACGGAATCAACCTTTAGGGACGACAGATCGAAGTGTTCAAGAATACCTAGCGCCATCAATGCCGAGATACCCTGACCATTTGGCGGAATCTCATGCAAGGTATAGCCGCGGTAATTCTTTGAAATCGGCGTCACCCAGTCAGGGCGGTAATTGCGGAAATCATCCAGCGTATGCGCACCGCCATTGGCCCGAATGAACGCAACAAGCTTCTCTGCAGTATCGCCCTCGTACAGGTCACGACCCTTGGTTGCACCAATCCTGCGCAGTGTTTCCGCCACATCCTTGAAGACAAAGCGCTCACCGACGTTCGGTGCGCGACCGTTTGGCATAAAGGTGTGTGCGAAGCCTGGCTGATCCTTGAGCTCAGGCACGGCTGCCGCCCACTTCTGCGCTACCACCGGAGGCACTGCATAGCCCCGCTCGGCAATTTCTATAGCCGGAACCATTAAATCAGCAAATGGTAGTTTGCCGTAGCGCTCATGCAAAGCTGCCCAGCCGGCAACGACCCCTGGAACGGTGATCGCGTCTACACCACGCTTGGGCGCCTGAGCCAAACCATTGGCACCGACACCGTATTTGTTCTTAAAGTAGTCAACGCTCCAAGCCTCAGGCGCATAGCCCGAAGCGTTCAAGCCCTGTAGCGTCTTGCCATCCCAGACGATAGAAAACGCATCGCCACCCAGTCCGCAGGAGACTGGCTCAACCAACGCGATCGTTGCAGCCGCTGCAATCACCGCATCAACTGCACTGCCGCCTTTCAGGAGCATGCGCAAGCCGGCCTGCGCTGCCAGTGGATGTGAGGTCGATACGACGTTGCGCGCAAAGACAGGGATCCGTATCGTCGGATACGGATTATTCCAATTGAATTGTTTCATCAGAGTGCCGTATCGCCGGTTTCGCCAGTACGAATACGAATTGCTTGCTCGATAGCCGATACAAAGATTTTGCCGTCGCCAATCTTGCCCGTACGTGCAGCCTTGACAATGGCTTCAATGACGCTATCAACCGCGGCGTCAGCAACAACCATCTCGACACGAATCTTTGGCAAAAAATCCACAACGTATTCAGCGCCACGATAGAGCTCAGTGTGACCTTTCTGACGTCCAAAGCCTTTCACTTCGGTCACCGTGAGGCCATTGACGCCTACCTCAGCAAGTGCCTCACGCACTTCATCAAGTTTGAATGGCTTAATAATTGCAGTGACTTGCTTCACGATGGATCCTGTCTGTTTAAAGGGAGTTAAGGGGCTTCACGAAAGCCATTAGATAAAGGATACCGCCAATCGCGGCCAAACGCTCGTTCCGTGACTCGTGGGCCGAAAGGCCCTTGGCGCCGCTTGTATTCATTAATACGGATCAGGCGCACGATTTGCTCGACGGCCTCAGGCGCATAGCCTGCCGCAATCACCTGCGCGATCGACTGATTTTGCTCGACGTAGCGTTCGATGATGGCATCGATCACCTCATATTCCGGCAAGCTGTCCTGATCCGTCTGATCTTCGCGCAGCTCGGCTGAGGGTGGCCGGGTGATGATGCGCTCAGGAATAACTTCTCCCGAAAGGTTACGCCATCTTGCCATGCGATAGACAAGGGTCTTGGCGACGTCCTTCAGCACCGCAAACCCGCCGGCCATGTCTCCGTAGAGCGTGCAATATCCCGTCGACAATTCCGATTTGTTTCCGGTTGTTAGCACCAAGTGCCCAAACTTGTTGGATAGGGCCATCAACAACATGCCGCGTAACCGCGCTTGAATATTTTCCTCTGTCGCATCAGGCGCCCGCCCAGCAAACATCGGTGACAAAATATCGTCAAAGCTACTCGCTAATCCAGCGATCGCAATCTCCCGATAATCGACACCGAGGCGTTTAACCATGTCGCGAGAGTCAATCTGCGAAATATCGGCGGTGTAGCGCGAGGGCATCATCACGGCATGCACGCGATCAGCACCTAACGCGTCGACCGCAATCGCTAAAACGACGGCCGAATCAATCCC